>NZ_CAWUDM010000022.1:0-72641 GCF_963920855.1 Nostoc sp. CCY0012
GCTCTATCCCTTATTAAACAAGCTGTTTAGCCTTCTTGTCACCCGTTAAGAGAATCTTTAGAAGTGCGTTACAAAAAGGGTACGAATACTCATGAAATTCATATCCCTACTAATGCCATTGCCATTAGCTCTGAGTCGCCACCACAAACCAAAGGCGATGTGCAGATATATCTATCTAATGATGAAATTGCTCGCTCTGTTTGTTGGCCCCAAAATAAACCAATTGCCAATATTGTCTTCCCTCAACCCATTCAGTTTAATGGGGAAATATTACCAGCCTTATGGATCATGCTCCCGCAGCGAGAAATTATCAGCCGTTTAGTTTGTAATATTTATAATCAATTTCTATTTATTGCGACTCCTCACCCCATGTTGTTATGGATTACTGTCATCTATAACCGCAAACATGAGCCTAAGTGTTTACCTTACTACCTAGATATGAAAACTAGTCTGGGGCAAGAAATGGCCTGTTTAGTTGCACAGAAGACTTCCTATCGTTTGTTGTTATTTGCCAAGGAATCCCCAGATCGCTGTTCTCATATTCTCACATCTAGTATTGACCCAGCTCAACCTCAACGATTGCAACAATGGATAGCTATGAGTAAAACTTTTGTGTCGTCTGCCGATCCCCAACTCAGTAAACGTTTACTCAAAAGCGAGTACGAAAAAATTAAACCCCAAATCATAGCTAAGTTAGCAGCAATGGCGACTAATTCTGCTTTCCATGTTTCCACCTAACGCCAGTCTGGATGTTAGATTTTTATAGCCTCATATCATAAAACAGTGCTTTTTAGCAAATGTAAAACTTTGTTAAGAAATATATATATCTGGTTGTAAGCTTTATTTATAGAAAATATAATGAGCATCAATGACAGAAACAAAACTGTATTTCCGTGAATCTCAGCAAATTTTCCTTGGTGTGCATTACAGCAAGTAAATGATTTTACATAGATGCAGCACCTAATGTAGCCAAAAGCAAATTAAGTTTGGCTGGAGATTAGTTGACTAATTTAAACCGAAAGCTACAGTAAATTGGAAAAATATATGCAGCCTGAAAGTTTGCTGAATCAGTCTTTGAGTTCTGAATTATCTGTACTAGATTTTTTAATTGAAGTTGACGCCCCAGCATCCCCAGCTCTTTTCCTCCCTGGAACTGAGCAAGAGAAGGAGGTCGCCCACTGCGACACATAACCTACTCTATGCCATAGTGGAACCGGAATCTAAGCCCCACTGGTGCTTAAGTAACTCCTGATAAGTAGCTTCGCGCACCATCATTTGCTCATAAAGCTTGACCAAAAAGTCTTTGGCTTGGTCAGGACTCATGTGCTGGACTTGAGTTGCAAAAGAGCGGATGCTAAATTGCTGTTCCAAAGATAGTTCGATGGGTTGACTCATAATAAACTCCAGAAAAAACAACTCGTAAAAGTTACAACGGTTACAGAAGTCCTAAAGGTGTAATAAATGGGCTGATAATCTTCATACATACATTTGTACCTCTGTATTAAGAAAGATAACAATTGTTTGACGAATTGCCCACATCCTTTAAGGGTAAATTTTCTATTTTGATATCCTGCACGTCAATCAACAGATGTATAACTTAAGACTTCTCTAACTTTGTGGGAGAAGGAAGCTCTTGCTATACAACGTTTTCAGGTAATAGCACCTTTTTGGACTTTTCCCCCTCAATTTCACTTCTCGTGTCAGGAGATACGGAATCCAGGGGTGAAAAAATAAAAGGTATTAAGCGTGAATTATATTCGCCATATACCATTATGTGCAAGAAGTCAATTTACCGAATTATGTAAACTTAACCGCTAATGGGTAAAATTGGCGGTTAAAAGTAGTTGTATCAAGTTGTAAATAGGAAAAATGCTCAGACTGAACAAATTACTGAGTATATGTACCAAAAAAATATTTAAGTCCAAAAAAAATCAACAAATCCGGGTTAGGGGAGCAGAAGCAGCGCGCGGGACAAATCTCTCCTTCCCGGTTTGGGTTAGCTTGCAGGGGCTTTATGGAGTCGCCAAGGGCAAAAAAGGGGACAATCAGGGGCAATAAATAGCCTTGAGTACAAAAAATCTCAAATTAAGCAGCACTAGATAATTTTGGATCGAGCAAATCCAAAATACTTGCTTAACGCTAATTTGAAAATTACAAATTTATTGACTATTCTGGGGCATTTTCCTCAAGGGAGACGATAACGATTGTGATGTTATCGTGGCCACCTTGCTCTTTGGCAGCTTCAATGAGAGCGAAAGAGGTTTTTTCCAGTAAGGGGTAGTTGTGCAGGCAATTAGCAATATCATGATTGTCAAGTTCTTCAGTCAGACCATCGCTGCATAAAAGCAGGCGATCGCCAACTTTGGCATCTAGGGGTTGGACATCGACTTGATGCAAATCTTCTCTACCCAAACAACGTGATAATACATGGCGGTAGGGGTGAGAACGTGCTTCTTCTGGGGTAATTTCGCCTGTTTTGATAGCTCTTGCTACCCAAGTATGGTCTTCTGTGATTTGTGCTAATTTTGCATCTCGCCAGCGGTATAACCTGGAGTCGCCCACATGAGCGCACCAAGGCGAATCTGGTGAACGAAAAATCACTACGACAATTGTAGTCCCCATGTCAGCGCGTTCAGGATGCTGTTGTTGATCCTGTAAAATTGCTTTATTGGCTTGCCACAAGGAGTTTTCTAGCAATTTCGCTGTAGGTTCAGCAGCATTCCAGTTAGCTACCAAAAATTCTTGAATTTCCCTTGTAGCAATCCGACTCGCCTCTTCTCCTCCTGCATGACCACCCATGCCATCAGCAACGATGAAAAATCGCCCTTCGGGATCAATATAGTAAGCATCCTGGTTACTAGAGCGAACAAGTCCCGGATCGCTAGAACCCGTGAAGTTAAGTTTCATAATTTTTTAGGAAAATAATTAAGACATCCTGTCATAACGGTCGAGGCGTGAAAGCAAACGAATTAGTAATACTGACATTGCTGCGGCAATTAAACCAGTCAGCAGGGCTGGCCATACATAATGATTAACGAATAAAATTGTAGCTGAAAGGGTAAATCCACTGATTATCAAGGCGTAGCTTGTGCCTATCTGGATATTGCTTTGTCGCCGTAGTAAACGCTCTGTTTCTATAGAACGGACACGCACACGCATATCACCGCGTTCCAGTTTTTCTAATGTGTCTTCTAATCTTCGGGGTAATCCGAATGCGGTTGTACTGACTTGAACTGCTTGGCGGCTTAATTCATTGATAAAGCTATTATTATCAGAACCGTTCATATTTGTTATTAGTTGCATTGCATATGGTTGGGCAACTTCCATAAAGTTAAATTCTGGATCTAAGCCCTTACCTACTCCCTCAAGAGTAGAAAAGGCGCGCATCACAAAAGTGAAGGTTGCCGGAAATCTAAATGGCTGATTATAAGCTATTTCGTAAAGATCGTCACTGATGGCGGCCACAGATTGATTTTCAAAGGGCTTATCCATGAAATTATCCAGCATAAACTGGACTGAACGCCGCACTGGCCCCATGTCATCTGTGGGTGCGATCGCTCCTAAATCTATCAGAGATTGGACTACGCGATCGCCATCTTTTTGGGCAATCCCAAACAGTGTTTCCATCAGTCCTTCACGCACATTCGACTTAATGCGCCCCATCATGCCGAAGTCGTAGAAAATTAAATCACCATTGGGACTCACCGCAATATTACCTGGATGGGGATCGGCGTGAAAAAAGCCATCATTCAACAACTGCAATAAGTAAGCTTGAGCGCCTTGACGGGCTAATACCTTACGATCTAAGCCGGCTGCTTCTAAAGCTTCATATTGGCTAATTTTAATGCCTGGCACATATTCTAAAGTCAGTACTCTAGGTGAAGCGTAACGCCAATAAACTCTGGGGACTTTTACCCACTCGTAGCCGCGAAAGTTCCGGCGGAAAGTATCAGCGTTACGACCTTCATTGAGATAATCAATTTCTTCCCACAGAATCCGACAACATTCTTCGTAAATGCCCATCCAATCTCGTCCCCGTCCCCATTTGGGATGGTTTTGGAAATAACGGGCAATTCCTTTGAGAATTTGTAAATCGATTTCAAATAGTTTCTTCAGTCCAGGACGCTGGACTTTGATCACAACTGATTCCCCGGTATGCAGTACGGCTTTGTGTACTTGCCCCAAACTCGCAGCTGCTAAGGGAATAGGTTCAAAACTCTGGAATAATTCCGGAATTTTCTTGGCTAATTCTTTCTCGATTGTTGTTTCTACTTGCTCATAACTAAATGCTGGCACTTTATCCTGTAACTTGGCCAACTCTTCGACATATTCACCAGGGAAAATATCAGCACGGGTAGAAAACAACTGCCCGATTTTAATAAAAGTTGGCCCTAAGTCCAGTAGGGTATTACGAATCCAGACTGCTTGGGCTTTGCGTCTTGCAGCTTGTTTAGCCTCTGTGACACCGCCAGGATAACTCCAAGATTTGTTGAAACGCCAAAGCTTGAACATTAAGGTCAAAACAAAAGACCAAATGTCCACAAAGCGCCGCCGACTAGAGTAGTTTTCCCGATTCCAACGGTATGCCTTATCTGAATAACCTGTTTCCATATCTTTAATGTGTACCGTTGGTTTTTAACCAAATCACCTGGATTAAATGACAGTCTGATGTTTGAACAATTGACGAGCAAGTGTTATTTGATCATGACTAATGACCAAAATTAAAGAGAACTGCTGCGATAACGTTGCAATTCGTTTCTTAAAACGGCAATTTCTGCCCGTAGCTCATCAATGGTTGCTTGGATGTCAACCGAATCAGGACTAGAATACCCAGCACCAGGAGTACTTTGACCAGCATTGGCAGCTTCTGCTGCCCGATTTGCCCGTTCTAGGACTTCTTCTGTGAATTGGCGCATTTGTTCTCTAGCTTCGGCATCAAATTTGCCCAAATCACTCAAAGCATCGGTTAAAGCGATTTCTACGCGCTCATTAATTACTTCAGCTACGGCTCTACCGACGAAAAAGGCTTGCAAAAGGGGGTTACTCATAAATTTTTGTTACGTTGCTCCGCAAGAGAATTATAACTTGCCTGCCTGCTTTACGGCTTCTGCTGGGGAGCGAGAAATTTGAAGTTAGAGACATTGGGGACAATAGCAAAGCTAGCCTCTTTTATTTTCCCACGCCCCATTTTTCGTTAGAAACACTCAAATAACTATTGTGAACAACATTGATTAAGAGAATTGCCCCTGTTAATCTATGTATATTTGCGTAAAACACAGCAAATATGGCATATCATAACCAGTCGATCTTAAATTATGAATAGCTATCCATATCCAGATTTCAGCGAACACGGCTATCAAATTTTGCAAGAATTGGGACGTAATCGTGAAGGAGGAAGGATTACTTGGTTAGCGTCAAATATTGATCACAGGGAAGTGGTATTAAAGCAGTTTTGTTTTGCTCAAGCTGGTTCAAGTTGGTCTGGTTTTCAGGCTCATCAAAGGGAAATTGATGTACTCAAAGGATTAGAGCATCCTGGTATTCCCCGTTACTTGACTTCCTTTGCTACTTCTGATGGCTTTTGTTTGGTGCAAGAATATATTAACGCTCCATCTTTAGCACAAACCCGTAGCTTTGCACCAGAAGAGATTAAACAAATTGCCAGCAACGCCTTAGAAATTCTTGTATATCTGCAAAGTCTTAACCCTGCTGTAATTCATCGGGATATCAAACCAGAAAATATTTTGGTAGATGAACAACTCAAGGTTTATATAATTGACTTTGGTTTTGCTCGGATTGGGAGCCAGGAAGTTGCGGCGAGTAGTGTATTTAGAGGTACTCCTGGTTTTATTCCACCAGAGCAAATGTTTAAACCAACAGACGCTACAGACCTGTATGCTTTGGGTGTAACGTTGATTTGCTTATTAACAGGAATCCAATCGACAAAAATAGATCAATTGCAAGATCAAGATGATCCATATTTAATTAAGTTTCACCATCTTTTACCCCAGTTGAGTCTACGGTTTCTAGGTTGGTTAGAAAAGATGGTACAACCGCTACAGAAAAACCGCTTTGCTAATGCAAAAGCAGCTTTAGCAACACTCAAGCCACTTGATGTCATCCGTGTAGCAGGAGTTGATTTCAGTGAAACAGTGTTGAAATTTAAAGCGAACCGATTGGGAGAAAAGCAAACCCAAAGCATCACAGTTGAAAACCCAATATCAGATACTTTATTACAAGGTAGATGGGAAGTTGCACCTCATCTTCAAGATCCGCCCCATGTACCAAATAATCATGCTTGGATTGGGGTGACACCTGCTAAGTTTACTGGGAATCGTACTGTGTGTTTGGTTCACGTGGATACGAGTAAATTAATGACAGATAAGCAGTATAAACGTCAACTGATACTACACAGCAATGCTTATCCAGCAACTCACACTTTAACGGTGAAGGTACACACGGCTGCTTTACCGATTGAAAAGCGAAAAATACCCTCTGGTGATTTAATTGGGCTGTTTTTAATAGCTGTGGAGGTAGCTGTGACTATGACTTGGTTTATTACTTATGGTGCAAGTTGGTTTTTACAAGCTTTTGGATACGAGGAGATTCTGTTTTTTAGTATTCTCTCACTTATACACGGATACGGGTCTTGGTGCGGTTATTTCGGACTAAAGACAAAATGCTCTGTAGGTATGGCTCTGACTAATGCTCTGACTTTGGCTTTGAGTTTTGTTGTGCTTAAGGCTGTGGATGAGGCTCTGACTATGGCTGTGGGTTCGGTTGTGAGTTTTGTTGTGGGTTTTGTTGTGGCTGGGGCTATGGCTGGGGCTATGCCTGAGGCTGTATTGTGGCTTATGAAGCGGGCTATAAATTTGGCTAAAGACTCATTTACAACTGTACTAATACTACTAATATTAGGATTTGGGGCTAGTGTAGGAACTGGAATAATAGCGGGCTTTCTAAATCCATTTATTTTGTTAGCACTAACAGGAACCAGTTTAACTACACTTTCCATGTTGCTTTATTCACCTCTAAAACAACGCAAGTTAATTGCTAAATATCGCCAGTCTGAGGAATCATTAATTAAACCGTAAAAATGTAAATCAATTTTTTTCGTACCTTTGGGCTGAAAACAAAGACCAGAAAATTCGCTTTAATCATATTTGGATAGTTTGAACTTATGGAATCTAACCTTAATAAATCACGGTTAAACGCCTTGCTAGTTGGTTAATGAAAATAGTTCTGGGGTTATGAACCTGCAATAGATGATGAATATCAAGATGGAACAATAAGGTCTGCGATCAAAGAATTTGCTCAAGTGGCATTAGCAGGTAAATCTAGACCTCCCCAATGTTTAGGTGTGACTTACTCCCCAGAAAATAGCCAAGAATCATAAAAAACGGAGGCAGTTATTTACCACCTCCTGATAAATTAAAGCTTGGATGAGAAATGCTCTGACAGCAGTCTAAGAACTTAGCTATGTGCTGCTCAAAAACATCATCAAGACTAATCCCAGGATAATCGATCCCCCGCCCAGGATGAATGACCAAAAGCGATGGTAACTATTGACAATAGTGCCATTTTCACTCTGAATTTGAATTAAATCCATCCAAGGCGCTACACCCCGGCGGAACCAACCCACAGCCCCGACTTGTTCACCAATCAGGCTTTGCACTCGCTTCATGCCAAATAAGAAGTTACCGATGGGGCCAAAACGTGAGGCGTAGTGCAGATACAGCATACCGCTACGGTCTTGAATTTTTAAATCGGAACCAAATTTATAACCAGCATCGCCACGACCAATTAATTGACCTGCTAGTTTTGCTGGTTGTCCACGTAAAGGACTGGCGTAAGGGTCTGACATTAAGGTGAGAATGTCGGTAGCTGTTGCTTGCTGGTAGTCGGGGAACATCACTAAGGCTTTGACGAGTATTCCTAGCCCTAAGCCAATCAGTGGCGCACCCAGCAATAAACCTGCATTGGCAGAACTTGATAATAAGATGAAACCAATGATGAAGCCTCCTACAAAACCAATGGTTTCCGCACCGTATAACACTATGTCTAACAAGAAATTGCCGTAAAGCTTATTCTTATTCAGTGTTTTGCCTTCTCCTATGACTTTTCCCATATCGAACTCGGTGGGTAAACCTAACTGTTCGGCATAGGTACTAAGCGCACGGACGCGTTTACCAGTCAAGGGATGAGTAGAATTTAACTCCATCCACCAGCCCCAAGGGTTGAACATATCCCACAAAAAGACGCGACCAATTTTTTGGGTATCAGATGCGACTCGATAGGCTGTTCCGGTGGAAGATGCGGCTTTATGGTCATAAATACCTAAGGCGCGAGTACCTTCAATTAACCGACTAGGTTCAGGCGATCGCGCTCCTTCTTCTAAAATACCGTAGGCAATCTTCACCAAAGCGCGGGATAATCCATTGGGATTACCTGTGGTTTCTGCGGCAAAGTGGTCTGCAAAGTATTCTCTGGTACGGGAGAGATACAGTAATAAATAAGTACCGAGAACATAAAACACGTAGGCAACAAAACCAGCCGTTTGCATAGCATCTTTGATTTTGTTATCGCCGCCACCACGTCCCAATCTTCTGGCTGTAATGTAAATCAGGTAGCAAATTTGCACTAGTGTAGAAGCTACCGTCATTACGGCAAAGTCCCAATGGACTATGTGTCCTAATTCATGAGCGTAGACGGTAGCAATTTCATCATCATCTAGATAAGTGAAAAGTCCCTGGCTGACCACTAACCGCGCACTGTTTGGTAAAGAACCATACGTGAAAGCCGTGGGGTTTTGGTCGTTAATGATTCCCAGACGCGGAGCTTTGAGATTTTTTTCTTGGCAGACTTGACGAATAACTTTGGCTGTCTCTGGGCTAAACCTTTGTATTTCTGCTAACTCTACCCAGCGAGTTTTGTAAAGCCAGCCCTGGGTTAAGTCCATCAAAAAGGGAGATAGGAAAAAGGCAGCAGTATTAAAAACTAAGGTAAAAACAATAGCGATCGCTAACCCTTGGAGTGGATTGTCACTACCCACAATTAATACTAAGCTCAAACCTAATACCAACACCATACCAAACAGCAAGGTCATGGTGACACCAGAGGCTAACGCCAAACTACCGCCAACACCCCCCATCGTTACTTTGACACCAGCAGTAGCAGCACGTCCAGCTTTTTGCATGGTGCTAGGCTGGTTGACTGGCTGAGATAAAGATTGACTGGCTGTTTCTGCCCATTGGCGAACCTTGGGGTTTTCACTTGCCATTAACTTTTGACACAACAGCTTCGCTTTTTCGGTTTGCTCTGTGGCTTGATAAGCTTTCATTAGCCACATCTGCGCTGAAAGATAATCAGAGGAATCGTGATCAACACAATTGCGGCTGAATCGTTCGAGGATTTCCACCGCTTCTTGATAACGTCCTTGTTGAAAGGCTTCTAATCCAGATTGCAATGACATAGTATCTCCTGTGTAAAGGAGTAGTATTTGATCCATCAATACTCAATAGATCCACCGCTTGTCATCGCAATTACGGAAACTTTACAAGTATAAATTAATTTTAGGGCTTGAGAAAAAGCTTTTGCACTGACGACTAAAGGAAGACTTGGGAGATGGGGAGAATGACTAATGATTAACTAAGATTGGTAGGATGGGGAAAAAGCCGATTTTGTCACATGACTGTTCTTCAAGATACTTCTTCCCTGATTGCCATCGCCCAAAAAACACGTCAAGCTGCTAGTAAGTTGGGACTGCTGGCGACTGATGCAAAAAATCAAGCGATTGAAGCGATCGCTCAAGCTTTAGAATCATCCCAAAATGAGATTTTGCAGGCAAATATCGCTGATTGTCAAGGGGCTGCGGCTGAAGGTATTGCCAAACCACTGTATAAACGCTTGCAGTTGGATGAACATAAGTTAAGAGATGCGATCGCAGGAGTGCGAGATGTTGGTAAACTAGCTGATCCTGTAGGTCAGGTGCAAATTCACCGCGAACTCGATACAGGTTTAACTCTCAAGCGCATTACTTGTCCTTTGGGTGTTTTGGGGATTATTTTTGAAGCACGTCCAGAAGCAGCAATTCAAATTGTCTCGTTGGCTATCAAATCAGGTAATGGTGTCATCCTCAAAGGCGGTAAGGAAGCGATTCGTTCTTGTGAAGCCATAGTGAAAGCGATTAAGCAAGGATTGACGCACACTGAAGTTAGTCCTGATGTGGTGCAATTACTAACAACTAGAGAAGAAACTAGAGAACTTTTAAATTTAGATAAATATGTAGACTTAATTATTCCTAGAGGTTCCAACTCGTTTGTGCAATTTGTCCAAGATAATACTCGTATTCCCGTATTAGGACACGCCGACGGAATTTGTCACTTATATATAGATAAAGCTGCTGATATTGCTAAGGCCATTAAAGTTACCGTTGATGCGAAAATTCAATATGCCGCAGCTTGTAACGCCATTGAAACTTTATTAATTCACCAATCCATAGCCGCAGAATTTTTACCAAAAGTTGCTGAAGCTCTGCAAGATGTGGATGTAGCATTAAAAGGTGATCAACGCACCTTAAAAATTTTACCTGATATCGCTGCTGCCACAGTAACAGACTGGGAAACAGAATACAGCGATTTGATTTTGTCCATGAAAATTGTAGAATCAATAGAAGAGGCGATCGCTCATATTAACGAATATGGTTCACGGCATACCGATGGCATTATCACAGAAGATTTAGTGGCTGTAGAAACCTTCTTTGGACTTGTCAACGCTGCCGGAGTATTTCATAATTGTTCTACCCGCTTTGCTGATGGTTTCCGTTATGGTTTCGGTGCAGAAGTAGGAATTAGTACTCAACAAATGCCTCCCCGTGGCCCAGTTGGTTTAGAAGGATTGGTAACTTACAAATATCAAATGACTGGTGATGGTCATATTGTTGCTACTTACACTGGGGGAAATGCTAAATCATTTACTCATCAAGATTTAATTTGAGGGGAGTAGGGAGTGGGGAAAAAGCAGGGGTGCAGGGTGCAGGGGGGAAATAATTAAATGTTTTTGACTTTTGATTTTTGATTTCCCTAAAGGGGGTTCCTTATATCCTCCATTTCCTTTTTTGGGCGCAAACTAGTATGAGAATTTTGGATGACTGTTGAAAAACCAAGTTGGTTGCAAGTGGCTTTACAAATCAGAGGTTCCGTAGTTCCAGCTATTTTTCCCCGGCTAAGTTTATGTACTGGACTAGGATTGATTGTATCTATCGTTCATTACTACGGCTATGATTTACCACAGCAGATTTTTGCTAGTGTAATTAGTAATGTTGCTTATAACTTGGTCTTAGGTTTATTAATGGTATTTCGCACCAACACTGCTTATAGTAGATATTGGGAAGGAAGACAAATTTGGGGAAATATAATTATTAATAGTCTGAATTTGGGCAGGAAAATTCGGGTGTTAGTTGCAGAAAATGAACCGATTGTTCAAGAAAGTAAGGCAGCAGCTATTAAATTATTAAGTGCTTTTTCCATTGCCACCAAATTACACCTGCGCCGGATGCCAGTCAACAAAGAACTAGAAACCTTACTGACACCATCACAATATTTAGAACTTAAAGATGCAAAAAATCCCCCGTTAAAAATTGCCTTATGGATTGGCAATTATCTCAAACAACAGCAAATACAAAATCGCCTCACTACATTTGAACTAGTCGAAATGAACGCCAAATTAGATAACATGGTAGAAGGGTTTATCGGGTGCGATCGCATCTTAACAACACCGATACCACCAGCTTATACAATATATCTTAAACGAGTTTTATTAATATACTGTCTAATCCTACCATTACAACTTGTAGCCAACTTGAATTGGTGGACAGCACCCATCGTCGCCATAATTAGCTTTATTTTGCTAGGTGTAGAAGAAATTGGTAATCAAATAGAAAACCCCTTCGGAATTGAACCCAACGATTTACCAGTAGATGAAATTTGCCATAAATTAGTCAAAAACCTAGAAGATGTAATTACTACAGATTTACCCAGCCTCACAAATTCCTAAAACTCCTTTCTTCCTTAGCGTCCTTGGCGTCTTGGCGGTTAGTTCTCAAAATCAAGATAACCGAAAAACTTGTCATTTTCTTAAGTGATAACTTTCGGTACAATACATAAGCCTCACTCATTTTCTTCAATATCATGGGCAATACTTTCGGACATCTATTTCGCATCACTACATTTGGCGAGTCCCACGGCGGCGGTGTGGGGGTGATAATTGATGGCTGTCCTCCCCAACTAGAAATCTCCGCAGCAGAAATTCAAGTAGAGTTAGACAGAAGAAGGCCAGGACAAAGCAAAATCACCACACCACGCAAAGAAGCTGATACTTGCGAAATACT
The DNA here is from genome assembly GCF_963920855.1 of Nostoc sp. CCY0012. Lineage (NCBI taxonomy): Bacteria > Bacillati > Cyanobacteriota > Cyanophyceae > Nostocales > Nostocaceae > Nostoc > Nostoc sp. CCY0012. The sequence continues at coordinate 12,389 of NZ_CAWUDM010000022.1, forward strand.
GTCTGGGGTATTTGAAGGTAAAACCTTGGGAACACCCATAGCTATTATGGTGCGGAATAAAGACACCCGTCCCCAAGACTACGACGAGATGGCCTTGAAGTATCGCCCATCCCACGCAGATGCAACCTATGATGCTAAATATGGCATTCGTAATTGGCAAGGTGGCGGTAGATCGTCAGCACGTGAGACAATAGGTAGAGTTGCCGCAGGTGCGATCGCTAAAAAAATTCTGCGTCAAGTTGCCAACGTGGAAATTATCGGTTACGTCAAGCGCATCAAAGACTTAGAAGGCGTAATAGATCCCAACACCGTCACCTTAGAACAAGTCGAAAGTAATATTGTCCGCTGTCCCGATGCCGAATGTAGCGATCGCATGATTGAATTAATTGAGCAAACTGGCAGACAAGGTGACTCCATCGGTGGTGTAGTAGAATGCGTAGCGCGGAATGTCCCCAAAGGTTTAGGCGAACCAGTCTTTGATAAATTAGAAGCTGATATTGCCAAAGGCGTCATGTCTCTCCCAGCTAGCAAAGGCTTTGAAATTGGTTCGGGTTTTGCCGGCACACTATTAACAGGAATTGAACATAACGACGAATTTTATATTGATGAAAACGGAGAAATTCGCACCGTAACTAACCGTTCTGGCGGTATTCAAGGAGGAATTTCCAACGGCGAAAATATAATTTTAAGAGTTGCCTTTAAGCCCACAGCCACAATTAGAAAAGAGCAAAAAACAGTTACTAATGAAGGTGAAGAAACTTTATTAGCTGCCAAAGGACGACATGATCCTTGTGTATTACCTCGTGCAGTCCCAATGGTTGAGGCAATGGTAGCTTTAATATTGTGTGACCATTTATTGCGGCATCATGGCCAGTGTCGAGTGTTGTAATTCGCAATTTTAGGATGACTCAAGAAACGGGTTATGAACAAGACTTTCTGTTATGGACGCAACAACAAGCCGAGTTGTTGAAAAACGGACATTGGGCTGAGTTAGACATTGAACACTTGGTAGAGGAACTAGAGGCGTTGGGGCGCAGTGAACAAAAAGAACTTGGTAGTTATTTACAAGTACTATTAATGCACTTACTCAAATGCCAGTATCAGCCAGAACGCCGAACCAAAAGCTGGGATCATACCCTTAACAACTGTAGAGACAAAATTCAAGATTGCTTAGAAGATACACCCAGTTTACAGCGTTATCTTCACAACCCAATGTGGAAACAAAAATACTACCGTCGTGCTTGTCGAGACGCAGCTAAAGAAACTCAAAAATCAATAGAGACATTTCCTGCTGAATGTCCGTTTACAATTGAGCAGATTCTTGATCCCAACTTCTTAGCTTGAAAGAAAGAGCAAGATTTATATTCTGACTAGACCTTTCGTCATGCCATTGCTATAGTAGCATATATTACATTATTTTTGGCATTGATACGGTGTCTATCAGTATGGGCAAAGATGATCAAATTCGGTTCAAACACTTTGCAGAACTAAAGTGTAAATACCAAGCAACTCAATGTGAAGATTTATCACCTTCTAATTTGTTGTATCTGATTTTGCGGAAAATTGACTTAGAAATTGAACTTAATGAATTAGAATTCAATTGCTTGAAAGAGAATAGACTTTTTGAAACCATTGAAATTTTTCAATTACAAAAGTTTAAGCTGGGAGAAAGAAAAAGACTAGAAGCTGAGTTTTCTCATCTTAAAGCCAAGTATAAAGTCTCCAAAACTTGGGAATTTTCAGTAGAGAGTTTTTTATATCCTATACTTTGGAAACTTGACTCAGGAAATAATTTGACTGATTCAGAATTACAATTCTTGCAAGATAATAAACTTACTCAAATCGTTGCAATTGTTCAGGATATAAGAAAATTTTCTGTTTTGAAGCAAAAGTATCAAGCCACTAAATTCCAAGATTTATCTCCAGATAGTAAGCTGTACAAAATACTACTTAAAATAGACACAGAAGCAAGTTTAAGTGAATCTGAATATGAGTGGCTACTTAATCATGAACTCTTTAAAACAATAGAAATTTTTGAACAACAAGAATCTGCAAAACAGGCTAAATTTACCCAACTTAAAATTAAGTATCGAGCAAGTAAATACCCAGATACATCGCTATCCAGTAAACTATATTTAATATTACAAAAACTTGATACAGAGACAAAACTCATTTCTTCAGAAATTCACTGGTTAGAACAACAAGGACTTACGGACACAATTAATATTGCAGAGGAACTTGAAAAAAAACGAGAATTCATTGCTTTGAAGGTTAAGTACAAAGCAACTAAATACACAGATTTATCATTGAGTAGCGATTTATATAACCTGCTTAAAAAAATTGATACACATCCTCAGCTAAATAAGAGTGATATCAAATATTTAAGGGGAATTAATCTAACTGAAACAATTGAATTTGCCAATCAAAAATATGCTTCTATTTTGAAGTCAAGGATAGAATCGGGCGGAGTTCTGAGCGACGCAGAAATTGGATGGCTAAGAAATAATAAATATGAAGATATCATTATTTTAGCTCAAGAAAAGCACTTTGCAATTCTCAAGAGAAAATATTGCTTGATAGCTCCTGCATTACCCATAGAGCCATTGTACGAAATTATGCTAAAACTTGAAAAACAAGAACGTTTAGATGCTGTATTAGTTGTTCAGCTTATAGAAAAAGGTTTGTTATCTCATGATGGAATGATAGCTCGTGCATATTACAGATTGGAAGCAGAATTTTATGAGAGTGAAATGAAACGGACTGGAAATAAATGGAGTATCCCAAATGCTAGTAGTTGTTGGCGTAAAGCAAAAGAACCTGAACAGGCTTTAAAAATTACAAATTTAGACTTAAATAAAATTAATGATAATAAGCTCAAATCAGCTATTTCAGTATCTAGAGGTGCAGCCTTTAGAGACATTGATAAATTAGATAATGCAGAAATCTGTGCAATGCAAGCTATTGATTATCAACCTGATACTCATCAACCTTATACTTTAATGGGTGCTATCTGTTATGACAGATATCAGTATGATAAAGGTAATGTTTGGTTTGAAAAAGCTATTCAGCGTGGAGCTGAAACTGAAGATATTGATGCTGAAATCAAAAGAATACTCAAGAATGCCAAGAATGATGACAAACGAGATGAAGCAGCACAGTATCTTTTGAAAAAAGATGCAAAACGCTATGCTTGGGCTAAAGATTATCTCAACAAGCAGAATCCTCAGAAATAAAACCGATATTTTCAATTTTTAAATTGTAGAGATTTTATGTACAATGTCTCTACAATTAAACTTATTAAACACAAAATTATGTAATTATTCACTAGCTTTAAAAACCTGTTTATACGTCAACATTCCCTTGGCGATATTGGCGACTTGGCGGTTCGTTTAAAAAGTAATTTTAAAACTCAGATATAATTCCTATATATTACAACCTAACATATATGGAATTTATCACGCTATTAGGATTATTTGCCGCCACTTTAACAACTAGTGCCTTTTTGCCCCAAATGTTTAAAACATGGCAAACAAAATCAGCCAAAGATGTATCTTACATCATGTTGATTACATTTATGAGTGGTCTTTTTTTATGGTTGATTTATGGAATATATCTCCAAGCTTTGCCGATTATTCTTGCTAATGGTGTGACTTTGTTTTTTAACCTGATAATTCTATGGCTTAAAATTAAATATAGATAAACTTGCTCCTAATAAACACCTGTGACATCATCTCTATTTGCCTCTGAACGCCTCTTATTCACCCCCACAACCCCCCATACCGATGCTATCCCGCTAATTTTCGCCTTTCCCAATGAGTACACTGTGGGGATTACTAGCCTTGGCTATCAGGTGGTGTGGGCAACTTTAGCCATGCGTGATGATGTGCAGGTAAGTCGCTTATTCACCGATATTCAAGAACAACTTCCCAGAAATCCGGAAATTGTGGGATTTTCTATTTCTTGGGAACTCGATTATGTAAATATTTTAAATTTACTGGAATCTCTAGAAATTCCCATTCGGGCTAACTTACGTACTGAAAATCATCCCCTAGTATTTGGTGGCGGCCCGGTGCTGACTGCTAACCCTGAACCTTTTGCCGACTTTTTTGATGTCATTTTACTAGGTGATGGGGAAAATCTACTGCCGAATTTTATTGAGGCGTACAAGGAAGTCAGAAACGCTTCTCGACAAACTCAACTCAAAGCACTGGCGCAAGTCCCCGGAATTTATGTTCCTAGTTTGTATGATGTGGAATATCACACCAAAGATGGGGAATTGAAGTCAATTAAACCGATTTTTCCAGAAATACCCGCAGTTGTGCAAAAACAAACCTATCGGGGAAATACCCTATCAACATCAACTGTAGTCACAGAAAAAGCCGCCTGGGAAAATATTTACATGGTGGAAGTGGTACGGAGTTGTCCAGAAATGTGCCGCTTCTGTATGGCGAGTTATCTCACATTACCTTTTAGAACAGCCAGTTTAGAAGGTTCTTTGATTCCCGCCATTGAAAAAGGCTTAGAAGTAACCAAGCGATTGGGTTTATTGGGAGCTTCTGTGACGCAGCATCCAGAGTTTGAGTCGTTACTAAATTATATTAGTCAGCCAAAATACGATGATGTCCGTCTGAGTATTGCCTCTGTGCGAACCAATACTGTAACTGTGCAGCTTGCCGAGACTTTGGCAAAAAGAGACACGCGATCACTTACCATTGCTGTAGAAAGTGGTTCCGAAAAACTCCGCCAAATCATCAACAAAAAGCTGCATAACGATGAAATCATCCAAGCAGCGATAAATGCCAAAGCTGGCGGCTTAAAAAGTCTCAAACTCTATGGTATGGCTGGAATCCCCGGTGAGGAACCAGAAGATTTGGCACAAACCGTAGACATGATGCTGAGTATCAAAAAAGCCGCACCAGGACTGCGGTTAACGCTGGGATGTAGCACCTTTGTACCCAAAGCCCACACACCATTTCAATGGTTTGGAGTCAATCGCCAAGCCGAAAAGAGGTTGCAATTTTTACAAAAAAAACTCAAACCTCAAGGCATAGAATTTCGCCCAGAAAGCTATAATTGGTCGATTATACAGGCTTTGATATCCAGAGGCGATCGCCGACTTTCCCAACTACTAGAATTAACCCGTGAATTTGGTGATTCCTTGGGTAGCTACAAACGTGCTTTCAAACAACTCAAAGGACAAATCCCCGACTTAGAATTTTACGTCCACGCCAATTGGTCAACCGAGCAAATCTTACCTTGGAATCACTTGCAAGGGCCTCTGCCACAGTCTACACTACTGAAACACTTGGCTGAGAGCTTGCCATCAACCAAACAACTACAACCATTAATCAATTAAAATTACGAATTACGAACTACGAACTACCTCAATGCAAACCACTGCTGAGTATTACTGTGCCTATTGCGGGGAACCGAACTTAACCTTTATCGATTTGAGTGCTGGTTGTCAGCAATCTTATGTAGAAGATTGTCAAGTGTGCTGTAATCCAAATATTTTATATGTGCGGGTTGATGAAGATACTTTAGATATAGAGATTGATACTGAGTCTGAAGGTTAAATTTTTACGTTTTACTTTCCATGCTGCACTTTCAACATTCTTCAGTGATTAATGCGCCACCCGAAGTAGTTTGGAAATTTCACGAAAGACCTGATATTTTGCAACTACTGAACCCACCTTGGCAACCAGTTCAAGTAGTCCGCCGTGAAGGAGGCCTGGAAGTGAGTGCTATTACCGAATTTCGCCTATTTTTAGGGCCTTTACCTTTAACTTGGTTAGCACGACACACCGAATGTGAGCCAAATCGCCTGTTTATTGACGAACAGATATCTGGCCCTTTTGACTCTTGGATACATCGACATGAATTTGCCCCAGAAAATGGTAAAACCAGGCTCACTGATGCTGTTGCTTTTTCAATGCCAGGTGGAGACACAGTTGAATTTATCAGTGGTTGGTTAGTCAAAGCACAATTAGAAGCGATGTTTCGCTACCGTCACCATGTGACTAAACGCGAGTGTGATTCACGATAAATACTGTCTTCGAGGGTGTTTGCAAGTCAAATTTGATTTTCTCTCGAAGATTTCATCCTTTAGGCTTGCTTACCTATGCACTAGAGATAGATAGCATTAAATGTCCAGGAAAATATTATGTATAGTGTCATCTACGACCTTACATCCCCCATATAGTGCCAAAAAATAAGTATCTTGGCTAATACCGAAAATCCACTTTAGTGGACTGAAAACTATGCTATTAAGAGAAACAATGGCAAGTATCAATTCTTAAATGAGCTTACTAGCTATAAATACCATATTTAGCTGTGTTTTTAGTTACATTGATTGATTTGTTAACTGAAAAGGCAATAGCATGTGTAATAATAGTTAAAGTATCTTAATATTTCTATATTTTTATCAAGAACATAAGTACTATCTATTACAAAACACTAATCACTACAAAATTTTCTTCCTAGTGGTTGGTGTATTTTATCTTGACTATAATAATACGCGGAGTAAAAGCGTGATTCAGTTACAACAACCATATAAACATCAAATAAAAACTACCCCAGTAGTGGAAAGAGATATTTCTTTGGGGGGGATTTTTATAGCTATAGTCATTATATTTTTATGGGCTATGAGCTTGTTTTTTTTATTAACTATTGACATTACAAAATTTAAATTTTGGATGTTATTAACTATCATTTTTGGGCAAACATTTTTATCTACAGGATTATTTATTACGGCGCATGACGCTATGCATGGGGTGGTTTTCCCCCAAAATATCAAAATTAATCATTTTATTGGATCATTAAGTGTAACTCTTTATGGTTTCTTATCTTATCCAAAACTCTTAAAAAAGCATTGGTCACATCATCACAATCCAGCCACTACTACAGACCCAGACTTTCATGATGGTAAGCATAAAAATTTTTTTGCTTGGTATTTTTATTTCATGAAGCGTTACTGGAGTTGGCGACAAATGATTGGCATCACCATTATTTATAATATAGGAAGGTGCATATTACATATACCAATGGCCAATTTAAATTACTTTTGGGTAATTCCTGCACTTTTAAGTTCATTACAATTATTTTATTTTGGAACTTTTCTCCCCCATCGGGAGCCAATAAATGGATATATCAGTCCTCATCATGCCGAAACTATCAACCGTCCAATTTGGTGGTCATTTATTACTTGCTATCATTTTGGCTACCATAAAGAACATCACGAATACCCTCATATTCCTTGGTGGCAACTACCTGAAATTTATAAAATCTCTTGTTTGATTGTTAAGAAAGATGTGGGGTAATGGATAGTTGTTAAGGAGAGGGGAGATCAAGATTTAGTCCAGGTAGGGTTTGTTGAGGCTCAGATCCCTGACTTATTGAAAAAGTCGGGGATCTCTAAATACGCTTGATTATGCCATCACCATACCGCCATCAACATTAAATACTTGTCCAGTGATGTAGGCGGCAGCAGGATCGGCAGCGAGGAAACGCACCATGCCGGCTACTTCTTCTGCTTCACCGTAGCGACCTAAGGGGATGAATTTTAAAATATCTTCGGTGTTGCTGAGATTGCTAGTCATGTCGGTGACAATAAAACCAGGGGCCACAGCGTTAACTGTGATGCCGCGAGAAGCCAATTCTTTAGCAACGGTTTTCGTAAAGCCGATGACACCTGCTTTGGCAGCGCTGTAGTTAGCCTGACCTGGATTACCCATTTGTCCAGCGACGGAGGCAATATTGATAATGCGCCCAGAACGTTGTTTGAGCATGATTTTACTGGCCAGCCGTGTGCATAAGAAGACACCAGTGAGGTTAGTATCAATAACAGCTTGCCAATCTTCAGGCTTCATCCGTAACAATAGTGTGTCACGGGTAATACCTGCGTTATTGACCAAAATATCAATGCGTTTGAACTTCTCGATAGTGGTGTTAAATAATGCGTCTACTTGATCAGCTTGAGAAACGTTAGCTTGCAGGGCGATCGCCTGACCACCGGCGGCATTAATTTCTGCAACTACGTTATCAGCAGCACTGCTAGAACTAGCATAATTGACGACTACAGTGGCTCCTTGGGATGCGAGTTGCAGGGCGATCGCTCTCCCAATTCCTCTTGATGCACCTGTGACAATTGCTACTTTGTCTTGTAATAAACTCATTTAATATTCCTCAAACTTGGAGATACCGCGCTAATGATCTTATTGTGATTTGTGCCTGGAATTTTCAGAATTTCAAGTTTTTCAATTGAGAAAATTATCTATAATTTGGGGATGAGATCAAAAATTTAGCAACAATAAAAACAAAATTATTTTACGACAATTCTTGAATGTACGCATTACTATTAAAAGCAATCCATAGAAAATTGGTGTGTATCACATGGCTAATAAAAAACAATTCAACAGTTTTGAAGAAATGCTATCTGGTTCTGATGTACCTGTCTTAGTGGATTTTTACGCCGATTGGTGTGGCCCTTGTCAGATGATGGTGCCGATTTTAGAACAGGTGAATGCCCAGCTAAAAGACCGTTTGCGTATTGTCAAGATTGACACGGAAAAGTATGCAGCGTTAGCAAGTCAGTACCAAGTTGAAGCTCTCCCAACGCTGGTACTATTTAAGCAAGGTCAGCCTGTAGATAAAATTGAGGGTGTGATGCAAGCCCCACAATTGGTACAACATCTGCAAAATTTCATTTAAGAAATATTAATATCTAGAGACGCGAAATTTTGCGTCTCTAGATATTAATCTGGGTTAAAGTTTTTATTTACGAAGTAGACGCATTCCGTGGAACAATGTTAGGCAACGGCATTAGTGTCTATAGTTATATTTGGGACTGTACGATTCTCTTGTTAACATTAGTAGGCTTGACCCTTATTTGTGGAAAACTTGATCCACAAGTAGCAATGTCATCAGGAGAACAACAAGTATTATGAAAGCCGATAAACCTACCCAGGGCGCAACTTCCGAAGAATGTGCTGCCAAAGTAATGGAGACAGTTCCATTAGTGATGCGGTTTATTCGCGCGGATATGCGGGTTCATAGTGCGGCTTCTTTATCAATACCACAGTTGCGATCGCTAGCATTTCTTAACCGCAATCCAGGTGCTTCACTATCTGATTTAGCAGAACATTTAGGTGTCACCTGTGCCACAGCATCAGCCACAACAGAAAGGCTAGTACAACGCAACTTAGTACAACGTATAGATGATCCCCAAGAACGGCGGCGAGTCCTTCTGAGTCTAACTGAAGAGGGTAAACATCATTTAAAGCAATCTCAAGACCAAACGCGCGCTCATATTGCCGAACTTCTGGATAATCTGACACCAGAACAAATTTCCCATATTGAAGAAGGGTTAGGTCTACTCAAAAATGTCTTCGAGCGAACAGAAATTAAACCTAGCCAATGAATGAGGCCTATTTTTAATTAGCAATGTTGCCAATATCCTAATATGTTTAAGTATATATACTTATTTATCTGGCTTGGTTAATCAAGTGCAATTTAATTTATCATCGATATTATAGATAATAAAAAAAATTTAGCAGTAGGAAATAAAGCTGATGACAAAGCTAGCTTTTAACTTGATATTTTTGATGAATCAGTAGACGCTTCAGAGTGTAGTCTCGGCATTACATTACAAGCTACCTGGTTCAACCTCATGTTGATGTCGCTTATGCTCATAATACATTACCTTGAGCTAGTAAAGCGATCGCTCCTCAAAAACCACCCAATTACATTAACGCTCACCATATTTTTATTTTTCGACTTTCTGTTACTAGCATGATCACCATTTGGTAATTATCTTGTAGCCTAATCTGATTAATAAAGTGGAGCTTGAGATTAGTTCCTATGCGAGTCAAAAACTAGAGTACCTATGTCAGAATTTATATCAGCATTATGGACTAATCTATTTAGCGCAGGAGCATTTATCCCTCATGGACACTGCTATTTATGGCAAAGAAATTTAGTCTGGCTACATTTAGGATCTGATGCACTGATTGCCATAGCGTATTATTCGATTCCCAGTACCTTATTTTACTTTGTTCGTAAGCGGCGAGATTTACCGTTTGATTGGATTTTCTTGCTGTTTAGTGGATTTATTGTAGCTTGTGGCACTACGCACTTAATGGCCATTTGGACACTTTGGCATCCAACTTATTGGCTATCGGGGTTCATCAAAGCCGCAACTGCAATCGTATCTGTGTTAACAGCAATAGAACTAGTACCTTTAGTACCAAAAGCACTAGCACTTCCTAGTCCTGCTCAACTGGAAACAGCCAATGAAGAACTGCAAACACAAATAACTGAGCGGCTACGGATAGAAGAGGAGTTGAGAAAATACCAGAATCATCTAGAAGAATTAGTGGTTCTGCGTACCCATGAGCTGACTACAACCAACGAGCAATTACAACAAGAAATTGCCGAACGTCAGCGCATTCTAGAAGTTTTACGCCAAAGCGAAGAACGCTACCGTTACTTGGCTGAGGCAATTCCTCAACTCGTTTGGACAAGTAATGCTGAAGGGGAATGTGATTATTTTAATCAAAATTGGTGCGATTACACTGGGCTAACATTAGATCAATCTTTAGGTTCTGGCTGGTTAGCAGCATTGCATCCAGAAGATATAGAAAAAACAGTCCAAGTGTGGTCTCATGCTGTTAGTAGTGGTACTGTATACGAAATTGAATATCGCCTCAAATATGCTGCCGATGGTTCTTATCGCTGGCTGTTAGGGCGAGGCTTACCGCTCAAAGATTATCAAGGGCGTGTAGTTAAGTGGTTTGGTACTTGTACCGATATCCACGAACAAAAACAAATTTTCCAAAAACGAGCGCAATTAATTGAATTAGAACAAGCAGCAAGAACTAAAGCAGAAACAGCAAATCAGATTAAAGATCAATTTCTGGCTGTACTTTCCCATGAGTTACGTACTCCTTTGAATGCTATTCTTGGCTGGTCTAAGTTATTACAAAGCCGTAAGTTTGATGCAGCACAAACATCTCAAGCACTAGCCACAATCGAGCGTAATGCTACTTTACAGGTGCAACTAATTGAGGACTTGCTGGATATATCCAAAATTTTACAGGGTAAGCTAGCTCTAACAATTATTCCTATCAACTTAGAAACTGTAGTCTTGTCTGCACTAGAAACAACGCGTTTAGCGGCAGAAAGTAAGTTAATTCAAGTAAAGCCAATATTTGCACCGAATGTGGGGCAAGTGATGGGTGATTCGGCTCGCTTGCAGCAAGTTATTTGGAATCTGCTTTCCAATGCTGTCAAATTTACACCCAAGCAGGGGAGAGTAGAAGTACAAGTCAATCAAGTTAATGACTTTGCTGAAATCATAGTTACTGATACAGGGAAGGGAATTAGTAACGATTTTTTACCATATGTGTTTGATTATTTCCGCCAAGCAGATAGCAGTTCTACAAGAACATTTGGTGGCTTAGGTTTGGGGCTGGCAATTGTCCGTAATATTGTCGAAATACATGGTGGTACGGTAAAAGCAGAAAGCCCTGGTGAGGGACAGGGGTCAACATTTACTATCCAGTTACCTCTAATTACAGATAAAACTATAAACATGGCTGATGAACCTAATCAAGATTCCTTCTTAGATCCTCAATCTTTATCCTTGACTGGAAGGCAAATTTTAGTTGTTGATGATGATCCTGATTCCCGCGATTTTATTACTTTCGTCTTAGAGGATGATGGGGCTGAGGTGATTTCACTATCTTCAGCTTTGGCCGTATTACAAACCCTCAAAAGTGTCAAACCAGATGTGTTGGTGAGTGATATTAGTATGCCGGAAATGGATGGCTATATGCTCATTCATGAAGTGAGAAATTTGACACCAGAACAAGGGGGAGATATTCCCGCGATCGCCTTGACTGCTTTTGCTAGTCACCATGACCAAGAAAAAGCATTAAAAGCAGGGTTTCAGATGCATTTAGCTAAACCTTTTAATCCTGAAGAATTAGTAGCAGCCATTGTGCGTCTGATTAATCACCGCCAGTAAACGAGTTATGGTTGCTTCATCACGTCCTCATGGACGACTTATCACTAAATTACTCAATTTTATCACTTGATATTGCTGTCTCCTGCCTAAAAATAACAGTAATTAATTTTATAGGCAATCTGACAATAAATATATATATTTTTCCATAATCTACCCAGAATTTATCAGGTGTAGTGTAATTTACTTTAGCCACCTTAATTGATGCCAACTGATCACCCTTTAGACAGACGAGTTCAAAATTCAAAACAGTTAAATTTTTGAGCTATGTGATCTTTAATTGTGCATAAAAAAATGCATATTTTGAGTTCATGATGCGACCATAAATCGTTTTGAACGAAATAGGCGTTTTGGGGAATTGTTAAAGTGGAAAATTACTTTATGGGATTTTTATCCCAACCAAAGTCACTATCCAGTATTGCTCATGTAAGTAATAGCACAATAGCTATTATTATTGTCACTTGTAATAAAATTAATTCTATTTGCTTACTTTTAGAAGATATTTGTAAACTCAAATTGTCCCAAACAAAAATTGATATTTATGTTGTAGATAACAATTCTAGTGATGGTACACAAGCTTATCTAGAAAAATTTTACTTTGCTAATGTTAGGGTTTTACAAACTGGTAAAAATTTAGGTGGTTCTGGTGGTTTTTCTTATGGTTTACAGGTTGTTAGTCAACTTAAATATGATTACATCTGGCTACTTGATGATGATGTGCGTCTTGATCCGTTAGCCCTCAGTGCCTTAATTACTACCTTACAAAAGCATCCTGAAGTGGGCGTAGTGGGTTCTCAAATTTGTAAGCTCAAAGCACCTAATACTATTCAAGAGCTTGGCAGCTTTGTCAATGATGCTAAAGCACATTTAACAATTAATTGGCAAAACCAAAGTAATATTTCTTATCAAGATATTCTTCAAGGCAAACCTTACATTAGTGTAGATGTTTGTGCTGCTGCATCACTATTATTACGCCGTCAATTAGTACAACAAATTGGCGTATTTGAAAATTATTTTCTCCACTTTGACGATGTAGAATGGTGCTTGCGCGCTCAAAAAGCTGGTTGGATTGTTGCTGTTAATCCTTATTCAATTATTTGGCATGATTCATCTGATTTTAAATGCCGTCCCTGGATTAATTATTACGATGAGCGTAATCTTTGTTATTGTTGGCAAAAACACCGTCCACATCTTTTATTAAAACGGGTAATTGTCAATGTACCACGGCTAGTTTATTACGCCGCTACAGGACGTTATTTTCTAGCTGAATTGACTATTGCAGGGTTTCAAGATTTCATCAATGGTATTCAAGGAAAGATGCCAAGAAATCTTAATTACACTGAATTATCTTTGGCAGAGATTATTCAGGTACCAGCTAAAGTTTTAGTGCAATCTTTTATATATCAAGATGATGGGCAAAGTCAGCTTTTAAAGCAGATGGAGTCTGAGCAAAAACTCATTCCCTGGTGTTTACCTGATAAGTTTGGGATTCACTTTTGCTTCTGGTTGGCTGCTTGGTTTAAAAAACCAGTTGATATCGCATTAGTTACTTATCAACATCCAGAATTTTTCGCCCTCCATTTGGCAAAACAAGTTTACTACTTTACGGGTAATGGCTATGTGCCGATTTCCATGAATCCTTTAGTTCTCATGCAAGCAGTTGTCAAGACTGCGAAGCAGATGTGGCAGATATATTGGCAAATTCACAAGCTGAAGTTATCGCAAATGCCCAAACCAAAGTCTACGCCATTAGATACCCTAGTTTCTATCATAATTTGTACAAGCGATCGCCCGATTTTTTTAGAAAAGGCATTGCAAGCCCTAGCACTGATTAACTACCAAAAATTTGAGGTAATTGTTGTTGACGCTTCATCCACAACTGAGACAAAAGAAATAGTTAGTAAAGTAGCTAGTAAACATAGCTTTAAAATTAATTTTCTGAGAGTTGAACCGAAAAATATTAGTTACTCCCGCAATATGGGAATTAAGCTAGCGACAGGTTCTATTGTTGCTTTTTTTGATGATGATGCTATTCCCCCATCCGAATGGCTAGAACAATTGTTAAATATTTATTCGCAACATGGAGAAAAATGTGCAGCGGTTGGCGGTACCGTGAGGGACTTAACTCGTCCTGGATATCCTTTACAATTCCATCGGGGAATTACCAATGTTTTCAGCGAAACAATCGCCATCCGTCGTGATGATGCTGCAAATTATAACCAAGCTAATGGCTTTTGGTTTAACGGGTTAATGGGAACTAATTCATCTTTTCGTAAAGACTTGCTGGAAAAAATAAATGGATATGACGAATTTTTTGATTATTATCTCGATGAAACAGATGTTTGTTTGCGCTTAATTCAAGCAGGATATGAAGTTCATTATGCTGATGTAGCTGTAGACCATTATCCTCAACCTAGTCATAACCGCATTGACCAAACACATCTGACTTGCTGGTATTCTTTAGCCAAAAATACCACTTATTTTGCTGTCAAGCATGGATTGAGAAAAGTAGTTTTACCTGTTTTAATTATTCGCTTAACATCACTACTTATCTATCGCTGTCTGTTAAGAATAATTCGGCTAAAATTTACCCATAATTTACCTAATACTGTTTTATTTAATTACATCAAACAAGCTTTTCATGGTATGTGTGTTGGTTGGCAAAGCGGATTTCAAAATCATAAATTAATGTTTGAAAAGGCTGAATTATCAAAATAGCTAAATTGCAAATAACACTATGTTTCCCACATTGAAAGTGAGTTTTAATAAATCAGAATTGCAGCATTACTGGGAATTATTACAAGTTTTAGTCAGCCGAAATTTAAAGGTACGTTACCGAGGATCTTTTTTAGGGGTTTATTGGTCGCTAATTAATCCACTTTTAATGACAGGAGTATACACAGCAATTTTTGGTACTGCTTTTGCTGCATATTATGACAACTCTATTGTTAATTATGTGTTGGCAGTATTTACGGGTTTAGTAGTGATTAATTTCTTTTCCGCATCGACAACCCAAGCATTATGGAGTGTCGTCGGTAATGGGGGATTATTAAATAAAATTTCTTTACCGGTGAGTATTTTTCCAATATCGCTAATTGCTGCCAATATATTTCAATTTGTCATTGGGGTGTTGCCATTACTGGCAATTATGACCTTGGTTAACTCTAGAAGCTTGTTAAATGTGCTAGCACTGCTATTACCTTTACTGGGGTTAGTTTTAGTATGTAGCGGGATGAGTTTGTTAGTCAGTTCTTTGTTTGTCTTTTTTAGGGATTTACCTTACTTCTATGAATTGGTGGTATTCATGCTGTGGTTGAGTAGTCCTATATTCTACCCCGCCGCCATTGTTCCAAAATCGGTGCAGTCGTTTCTTTTACTAAATCCTTTGTTACCAGTTATTGAAAGTATCCGTCAGATTTCTTTATCAGGAACAACACCTGATATTTACTTAATTGTCCATGCATTATCTAGTGGAGTAATTATTTTTGGGATAGGACTAAGTTGCTTTCACTGCTGGCGTCATTCTTTTATGGATTTATTGTAAATGGAAGTAATACGTCTCAATCGAGTTTCTTTGTGGAGAAGAACCCAAGAGGAGTTTTCTTATGATTTGAAGAAAACAATCTTGTCGTTTATCGAAGGAAAGTATCGTCAACCCACAAAAAAATTAGTTTTAGATAAAATTAATTTTGTGGTGAGAACAGGTGAAAAAATAGGTATTATAGGCGCTAATGGAGCAGGTAAATCTACACTTCTAAAAATTATTTGTGGAATTTTACAACCAACATCAGGAGTTGTCAGGGTAGCTGGAAAAATTGCGCCTTTAATTGAATTGGGTGCAGGATTTGATGGTGAAATTTCGGTAATTGATAACATTATTTTTTATGGAGTAATGTTAGGTTTCTCGCGCCAAGAAATGATTTCTAGAGTACCATCAATTTTAGAATTTGCCCAATTACAAGATTACTCTTTAGTCCCAGTAAAGGTTTTATCATCTGGAATGGCTGCGAGATTAGGCTTTGCGATCGCAACTGATGTCCAACCTGATATTTTAATCTTGGATGAAGTATTATCAGTGGGCGACGAAAGTTTTAGAAATAAGTGCAAGCAGCGAATTGCTAACTTTTGGAATGCGGATGCGACGGTGTTAGTCGTGTCTCATGATTTGGAGTTTATCAAACACTCCTGTGAGTGGGTAATTTGGTTAGATAAAGGAAAAATCAAATTAATTGGTGATGCTAAACAAGTTGTTCAAGAGTATTTACAATCCACGATGATTATTGATACTTGTAGTACTTCTCTCTGAAATTTAGGCAAAATATTTTCAACCAGGGTAAAATACCATGTCAGATATTCTTTTAAATCCCATAGTTAACAAACCATTTACTCAAACTACTGTTAAACTGCAAAACATTATTTTGCCGAATTTAGATATTTGCACGACAGAAGAACTTTTTTTAAGGTTAAATACTAAATCTGTATTGAACTATGAATACAGTCATATTGAACTAAAAAATTCGGGTGTTATCAGCTTTGATACTTATTTCAATGCTTTTTCAGTGCAAAAGTGGCTAGATTATACTAGGGTAAAAAACATAGGTTTAAATCTAACTTTGCAGGGTAAATTTAAAATTAGCTTGTTCAATATAGATTACGCTGCACAAGTGAAAAAATTAGTGAACCAAAAAGTAATTAATAGTCATGAGTTAGCAGACCGTAACGTTTTTAATAATATAGATATTAATTTATACAAAGGGTTACTTTATGTAGAGATTGAAGCATTAGCAAATAACTGCATTTTTCAAAATGGATATTTTTATGCAAACACTATTCAGACACAAAGCTTAGATCAAAAAATAGCCATTGTTATTTGTACATATAAAAGAGAATATTATATTAATAAAAATATTGAATTAATAGATAATTATTTATTCAAACAGTCAAACATAGGAAATAAATTTGAAATCTTCATTATAGATAATGGTAGAACTCTTAAAAATATATATGGCTCACAAATACATGTAATCCATAACAAAAATGCAGGTGGTAGCGGTGGATATACCAGAGGAATGCTGGAAGTCTTAGACCGTAAATCTGATTTTTCTCATATTATTTTAATGGATGATGATGTCGTGATAGCCCCAGAAGTATTTGAGAGAATATATAACTTTCAAAATGTTGCTATTGATGCAAATTTTTGCGTTGGCGGTAGTATGTTACGCCTAGATAATCAATACATGCAACACGAAAACGGGGCAATTTGGGATCAGGAAGTTGTACGAATTAAACCAGATTTAGATTTGATGAGTATCAATAATGTATTATTTAACGAAATAGAAGAATACATTAACTATAGCGGTTGGTGGTTATTTTGTTTTCCTACAAAACTGATAGATAATTCTAAATTACCTTATCCATTTTTTATTAAAATGGATGATATGGAATTTCCCCGCAGATTAAATCACAAAATCATTACTCTAAATGGTGTGTGCGTATGGCATGAAGCACTAGAAAAAAAATACTCTGCCATGATGAATTATTATTTAAAAAAGAATGAATTAATTTTAAATGTAATTGCTACTGATAATTTTAGCAAGCTAGATGCAATCAAATATTTTGTAAAATTTAGTATGAGAGAGGCATTTTGTTATAAATATAAAAGTGCCAATGTAGTTTTTCAAGCGGTGACTGATTTTTTAAAAGGGCCTGAATATTTGAAAACACTCGACCCAGAAGAAAAAAATTTAGAAATTAGAAGTATGGGTGAGAAAGCCGTAAAAAATCATCAATTACCTTTTATTTACGGAAAATATCAAGAAAGTTTGAGTGAAACAGAAAATACATTTTATCGTTGGTTCAGACTTATTACATTAAATGGTCATTTATTACCTTCTATATTTTTTTATAAAAATAATAAATTGACCCAGCAAACATACAAAATTATTTCCATGCAAAACTACAGACCTATTAACGTCTTTAGGTCGAAAACAGCTTTGTACTATAACTTACATAATGCAGAAGGGTTTGCTGTTGATTTTTCTAGAGAAGAATTTTTTAAAATTGCCATTAAAATTATCTTTTTATCTATACAAATATTCTTTAAATTTTCCCAAATCAAACGCAAATATAGAGACACCTTACCAGAACTTACCAATAGAAATTTTTGGGAAAGCTATTTAGAAATTAATAAATACTCCTCATAGTAGCAGCTTTCGTTTTCTTTTAGACATTCCTTTGCGTTAAAAACAAAAATTTATTGTACAAAAGATGAGCAATAATTGTAATATTACTACCTTCACCCCAGAGATACCCGATATACTTTGCCTATCTAATTTAAATTGGACTTGTATTCATCCCAGACTACAACATATTCTCAGCCGCTGCACTTCTGAAAAGCGGGTATTCTTCATCGAAGAAGTAGTATTTAATGATGAATCATTGGCGCACTTAGGTGTCAATCAAGACAAAAGTGGCGTCATGATTGTGGTGCCATATCTGCCCAAACATCTGAGTAAGGAGGCGATAAATGCCAACTTACAGACATTAATCAATAATTTATTGAGCGCAAATAATATCTGTCAATACATTTGCTGGTATTGTACATCGCAGGCGATCGCCTTTACACGCGACTTGCAACCCCAGGTCGTCGTATATGACTGTATAGATGAGTTACCGACATTTGCGGACTACAAAACAGAATTATTTGCTATTGCAGACGTAGTATTTATCAGTGAACAAAGTACTCACGCCATTCAAGCACACCAGCACCCTAACATCTATGCGTTCCCTAGTAGCGTTGATTGGGAACGCACCTGTATATCAATGATGAAACTGATAGATTTTGCCGTTACCGCCCGCCAGGATGAAGATACCCCTGATTCCCATCCTGCAATGCTGGGTTATCAAGTCTCAGACACCGTAAATACAGATATGGTATTTGATTACTTGATTGTAGGCGCGGGATTTTCTGGTAGCGTGATTGCAGAACGGCTGGCGAGTCAATCTGGTAAAAAAGTGCTAGTTGTCGATAAGCGCCATCATATCGGCGGTAATGCCTACGATCATTATGACGATCATGGTATTCTCATTCATAAATATGGCCCCCACATCTTTCATACCAACTCCCGTGAAGTCTTTGAATACCTCTCACAGTTTACTCAGTGGCGACCTTACGAACACCGCGTCCTCACCAGCGTCGATGGACAACTACTTCCCATACCCATCAATCTTGACACCATCAACCAACTTTATGGTATGAACCTCAATTCATTTGAGGTAGCAGATTTCTTCCAGTCCATAGCCGAACCGAAAGAATATATCCGCACATCAGAAGATGTAGTAGTGAGTAAAGTTGGTAAAGAACTATATACAAAATTCTTCCAAGGCTATACCCGCAAACAATGGGGACTCGACCCCTCAGAACTCGATAAATCAGTAATAGCCAGAGTCCCTACTCGTACCAACCGCGATAACCGATATTTTACCGATATCTATCAGGCAATGCCATTGCATGGTTTTACGCGCATGTTTGCGAAGATGTTAGACCACCCCAACATCAAGGTGATGCTAAATACTGATTATCGAGAAATCAAGCAGGTGATTCCTTGTCGGGAAATAGTCTACACCGGGCCAATTGATGAATTTTTTGATTATCGCTATGGCAAACTTCCTTATCGTTCCATTAATTTTCAACATGAAACCCACAACACCCCTGTATTTCAACCCGCGCCAGTCATTAACTATCCCAATGAACACCTGTATACCCGTGTCACAGAGTTCAAATACTTGACTGGACAAGAACACACAAAAACTAGCATTGTCTATGAATTTCCTCAAGCTGAAGGAGACCCTTATTACCCTGTACCGCGTTCTGAGAATAACGAAATTTATAAGAAATACAAAGCGCTGGCAGATGCAACACCAAAAGTGTATTTTGTGGGACGTTTAGCAACCTATAAGTATTACAACATGGATCAATGTGTGGCTCAAGCTTTGTTTATCTATCAACAAATTGCTGCTTTAGCAGTACGGCGACCATAGGAAATAGTGAGGAATTAAGTCCTCACTAAAAGCCTTTGAATATTGGCACTTATCTACCAATACGGTTCACTTAAGAGAAAAAGTAGGTTGGGTTAAGCGATAGCGCAACCCAACAAAGTCTTGAGGATGTTGGGTTTCCTGAAGTCAACCCAACCTACTACTAATTGTAGTTTTTAGCCTTAACTGAAAAGTATTGACTTACCTACTTAAAAAATAGCTAACAATAATGCCAGCAGAGGTTTGGCACTCAGCTTTTTTCTCTTAATGACATACCAAAAATGAGGACGTGCTGCTTTTGTTTCCCTAGCTTGCATTAAACTAATTCCTAAAACATAATTAGCTTCTAATAATCGGCGCTGAAAATATGGTTTGAAAGCATTTAGCCTAGCATCTTCCATAAATCGTTCATAACAGAATATTTGATTTTTGGCTTTGCGAATGTTAATTTGTGAATTGCTAGTCAATGTATCGCTTTGCTCATGTTGTCTATATCTAGTGAGTTTTTCTGGACAATAATACGCTCCTAAACCAGAACGACAACAAAGATAGTTTATATATAAATCGTAGCAACCACCAACTTCTTCAGGAATTGCATCCCAATCGACAACATTCTTACGAATAACAGCAGCACAGGCACTGGCTATAGACATCTTGACTATGCCAATGTCATAAAAAGGTTGATAAATACCTTCTTTTAAGGTATCCCGATTCCATATCTGCGAATTATTTTTTGTGAGAACCTCATCTATGATGCTATCTGTATTGATTATGTGAAAATCGCAAAAAGCTACAGCTAAGTTAGGATTAGCTTCTAAGGTTGGTACCAGCTTTTCTAAAAATTCTGCTTCCCACATATCATCGTCGTGTAAACTGGCAACATACTTTCCCTTTGCCATTTTTAAACCATGTTTAATATTACCTAACATTCCGATGTTACGAGAATGTCGCCAAAAGCGAATTCGTGTATCTTGGAAACTATCAATTATTGGTTGAAAATCTTCATCACTACAGTTATCACAAACAATGATCTCAAGATTTTGATAAGTTTGTTTAACTGCACTAGCAATTGCTTGCTTAAGATAATGTGGTCGGTTATATGAGGGAATAATAACACTGACTAAAGGTTGTTTATCTTCATGATTGTCTGACATTTTTGCTCCTATAGTTGTTATATTCTGACTTATATGATGTCTGCCAAATCAGCCATAAGAAACAGTTTGTATGGGAACTGACGCGTCTACAGTTCCGAAAGCCAGGACAGGACTAAAGTCCTGACTACGAGCCAACATTTTTTATTCCGTAGAGTTAACAAGTTCTTTCTGATTACGGCTTTTAATTACTTTTGCAGGTACACCCACAGCTATGGAAAATGGGGGAATATTTTTGGTGACGACGGAACCAGCGCCAATGACACTGCCATGACCAATAGTAACTCTATCTAATACTTTGACTCCGGAACCAAGCCAACAGTCATCCTCAATGGTAATTCCCCGGCAAGTTACACCTTGGGAACCAATTGGCTTGGTGGTATCTGCATAAATATGATTATTAGCAAAAATGCCAGAGTGTGCCGCAATTAAACAGTTATTACCAATTGATACATTGCCTGGCCCAGCAATAGTAACATAAGGCCCGATAAAAGTACCTTTACCGATATGAATAGACGTATTTATTAAGGCTTGAATGTCAACACCATAGCTAAAAATCACGTCATTTGCTATGTAAATAAGATTATTTGAATGTCCACTAGCATCAATATTAACACCTCGACAAATCCTCACATCAGTGCCAAGTTTAATACAACTAGGTTCAATAAACTCTACACCATATTGAATACTTACTATTCTGCCCTTACTGGAAAAAATATGGCGATACATTGAATTTCTTAATTTGCTACCTAAACTTGTAGGTATTCCTCTTAAGCAATTAAGTATTAAGCTTTCCTGAATTTTTTTCCATTTTCCAGGATATGGTTGAGGCTTCATTTTTAGGTGAACTGCCATAAATTACGGTGGCTTATTTATAGCAGTTTTTGTTTTTCAGGTTATGCCAAAATGACAAAAATATCCAAGATAAATAGTAATACTAGCTAATTATTTATATTTGATTTTTAATATACATAATTCTAATTTTAAGAAGAAAAAATAATTCTTAAGGTAGACATAATCCTGGATAATTAACTAAAAAAAACTGGCAGTGAGTGGGAAAACACTTTCTCATACTCAGTTGTATTCAACAAGAATCCCACTCCCTACTCGCCATTAATGTGGAATCGACAAAACCCAATCTCGTAACAGTGGGTTTACTTGTTCTGGGACTTCATCGTGGGGACAATGACCAGCTACCAGAAAATGCTCTGTGAGTTCAGGATAATATTGACGAAACTTTTGGGAACGTTCCCGCGCATTCATCCAAGGATCAGCTTCTCCCCACAATAGCAATAGAGAACAAGTTAATTGCTTTAATAAAACATCAACTTTCTCTCCTTGGGGAGTACTAAACACGGAAACAAATACATCTAAAGCACCAGGATCATCAGCAGGACGGCGAATTTCTGCGATTAATTGGTCTGTAATTGCACTTTTATCGAAATAAACTTTCTCTAAAGTTTGGCGAATTACCCAATGTTGGCGTATGTATTGAAATAACAAAAACTGGGCGAATTGTTGTTGAAACATCCACTTCACAGAATCACCTAAAAGTTTCTGTAAGGGAGAAGGTTGCTTGGGTGGCTGAATTTGTGACTGTAATGCTTCCGGTTCAGAACTAGTTTGGTTTTGGCTAAAAGGGCCAGCGCTATTGAGCAACACTAAGCCAGCCGCAGCATCAGGACACTGGGCCGCAACACACAAACAAGCATACCCACCTAGTGAATTGCCCGCCAATACTGCTTTTTGACCAATCACTTCACTGATAAAATCAGAGAGTTGATCACGCCAGAGATCGCCACCATACTGCAATTTAGGTTTTGCTGAACGGCCAAATCCCAAAAGGTCAATGGCAAATACTTCAAAATCTGCACACAGTCCTGTGATATTCTTGCGCCAGTGGTCTGTGGAAGCACCAAACCCATGCACCAATAGTAATGGTGGACGTTGTGGTTGTTTTTCTCCTGCATGGACATAGTAAATGTTATGTCCGCGCCACTGCCAATATTGTCCAGGAATGGGCGTTGTCGAAGAGGCTGTGGTTACCTGCATGATATAAAGAAATGTTAAGTAACTTCTAATAATTGTAGACCAGCGCCGCTGGGCAGAAGTCAAAAAAATTATCAGCTGACTAATGACTAAATTATTAATTACAGGTAAAACTCAACTTTTGGGCGTAATTGGTTATCCGGTGGAACATTCGCTGTCACCTGTGATGCACAATGCGGCGATCGCTCAATTGGGATTAGATTATATTTATCTGCCTTTTCCTATCGAACCACAGAATTTAGAGGTGGCGATCGCAGGCTTTGCCGCTATGGGGGTTGTGGGTTTTAGTGTGACTATTCCTCATAAACAGGCAATTATGCCTTTATTAGCGGAAATTACGCCCATTGCCCAAGCTATTGGAGCAGTAAATACTGTTTACCGTCAACATGATCAATGGGTAGGCACAAACACCGATATCGAGGGATTTATTGCCCCTTTACAAACAACATATCAGCAAAACTGGAGTCAGCAGGTAGCGGTGATTTTAGGCAATGGTGGTGCAGCGAGGGCGGTTGTCGCCGGATGTCATCAATTAGGGTTTGCCCAAATTCATGTTGTGGGGCGTAATCTGGAAAAGTTAGAGGAATTTCGTCATAGTTGGGGAAATTCACCCTTAGCTGAGAAATTACAAGTACATACATGGGACAAACTAGCAAAACTGATACCTCATGCCAATTTACTAGTTAATACAACCCCTGTGGGTATGTATCCCCATGTGAATGAGTCACCTTTGAGTGCCGAGGAAGTAGAGAAAATTTGCCCAGGTGCGATCGCCTACGATTTAATCTATACTCCTAACCCTACACAATTTCTCCAACAAGCCCAAAAACAGCAGGCGATCGCCATTGATGGCTTAGAAATGTTAGTCCAACAAGGAGTAGCAGCATTAAAAATCTGGTTACAGTTGGAAACTATTCCTGTAGATGTGATGCGCCAAGCTTTGCGAAATCACCTGAGATTGTAGTCGAGAATGGAGAGTGGACAGTAAGGATTGGAGAGATGAAGAAGAGAAAGAAGTATTTTTGTTCTTGTCCCCTTGTCCCCTTGTCCCCTTGTCCCCTATTCCAGTCGTAACAGTAATTGCACAGTGAACCTTGTCCACCCCTCAGTGCTAGTAACTGAAATATTGCCTTGGAGATATTGCACTAACTTTTTCACCACGGCCAAACCTAATCCTGTACCTTCATGTTGCCAGCGATCGCTTTGCGGAATCCGGTAAAATACATCAAAAATCCGTGATTGTTCTTCTCTAGGGATGATTACCCCAGAATTACTGACTATGATTTCCCACAAGGGCATTTGAGCATCTGTGCTGGTTACAAGTTGGGCATTAACGGTAATCGTTTCCTCAACAGGAGTATACTCGCAAGCATTATTGAGTAACTCTGAAATAATTCTGGTAAGAAGAGACGTATCTGAAATCACAGGCGGTAAATCTGGGGAAACACTAACTTGTAAAGTTTGTTGCCTAGCTTCAGCACGTTCTTGAAAAGCATCAATAACATGAGGTAGCCAATCTTGAATGTTAATAGAAGTTAATTCTAAAGTATAAAAATCGGCATCAATAATCCGCATGTAGAGCAGGTTATCAACTAAGTCTAACTCTTGTTCACACTGCTCACGTAAAATACTTAAGTAACGGTTGACTGACCAAGATGCAGCAGGCGGTTCTGACTGCAAAATTCCTTGTTGATCCAAAATATGTTCTAACATGCAGATAGCCATTTTCATGTTTGATAATGGCGTTCGCATTTCATGAGATGTGGTTGCGAGAAAATCCTCTTTCAACTGGTTTAATCTTTGCAGTTCTACCACTTGAATTTCTAGTTGTCTGGCACGTTCATCGGCAAGATTGCGTTCTTCCATCAGCCGACGTTGGGTGTCATCTCGAAAGACTAAGACAGCGCCTGTAATCACACCGTTATTGTCTCTCAAAGGTGTAGCACTATCAGCTATGGGAATAGTTTTGCCATCTTTAGCAATCAGTAGCACACGACTTTCTAGATAAATAGTAGTTTCTTTTTGCAGAGCTGAAACGATAGGATTTGCTGTGGGTTTTTGAGTTTGTTCATCAATGAGTTGAAAAACTGTGGTTAATAACTGTCCTTTTGCTTGATCCCATCGCCAT
Source organism: Nostoc sp. CCY0012 (assembly GCF_963920855.1). Lineage (NCBI taxonomy): Bacteria > Bacillati > Cyanobacteriota > Cyanophyceae > Nostocales > Nostocaceae > Nostoc > Nostoc sp. CCY0012. Next base: position 37,776 of record NZ_CAWUDM010000022.1, read on the forward strand.
CCTGTGAGTACTTCAGCTACTTGATTGATGTACTTGATATGCAATTGCGGATCAACCACAATCACCCCATCCCCCATACCCCGCAGAACAGAACTCAAAAATTGCTCGCGTTCATAGCGATTGAGTGCTGTTTGAATGGCAACATAAAGTTCTTGTTCTTTAATGGGTTTGAGAATATACCCAAAGGGAGACGTCAAAGTTGCTCGCTCTACGGTGCTTTTATCGGAATGTCCAGTAACGTAAATCACAGGAATTTGCAATCGATTCCAGATATGCTCTGCTGCTTGGATACCATCCATGTCCCCCCGCAGGCGAATATCCATTAAAATCAAGTTTGGGCGCAGTTCATGGGCTTTGGCAATAGCATCTTCTGCGTTGTCGGCAATATCTATAACACTGTATCCCAGAGATTCTAAACTTTCTTGTAAGTTGATAGCTAGGATATATTCATCTTCAACAACAAGAACCCGAACTATTTTTGTTATCTGGTTATTTGCTGTCATACTGATCATGTTAATATCCTGTTGTTTATAAAAGTAATTTTGAACTCTGTTCCCTGTTGGCAATTAATTTCCAGATTTCCCCTCAACTGTTTAACTAATCCTTGAACCAAGGTTAATCCCAGTGTGTTCAGCTTTTTGCTATCAAAGTCTGGAGGTAGTCCAATACCATTATCTCTAATAATGAGTGTTAATTGTCGCTCACTTTCTTGATAAAATTTGACCTGAATTTCGCCTGGACGATGATCAGGAAAAGCATATTTTAAAGCATTAGAAACTAGTTCATTAATAATCAAGCCACAAGGAATCGCTGTTTCGATGTCCAAGCTAGCATCATCAACTTGAATATTTAGTTGAATTTGTTGGGAACTGACGTTATAAGAATCAAATAAGTGAGTTGTTAAATCGGGAATATATTGGGCAAAATCAATATCGGCAAGTTCTTCAGAACGGTATAGTTTTTCATGCACTAAAGCTATGGAGGCAATGCGGTTTTGGCTATCCCTTAAAATTGCCGTTGCCTGAACATCTTGTGTGCGTCGGCATTGCATTTGCAGTAAACCACTGACAATTCCTAAATTGTTCTTGACACGATGATGAATTTCTTGAAGTAATACCTCCTTTTCCTTCAAAGATGCTTTGATTTTTTCATCAGCTTGCTTTTGCTCAGTGATATCTTGTTGAATAGCAACAAAGACATTGCCATATTCAGGATGCCCAAAAACTGATGTGGTTGCACGACACCAAAACGGTGTACCATCTTTCTTTACATTGTGGATTTGATAGGTGACTTCACCCCATTGGTTGATAGCTGCGGCGATCGCCTGATGAGCTGCTTGGGCTGTAGTATGTTCATCTTCATAGTTGACAATCGACACATGCTGATCTACTAATTCACCAGATTCATAACCAAACATCTGCTCAAACTTAGGATTGGCATAGACAATGATGCCATCAGAGGCTCTAATTAAACAAATGCCTTCTGCCATGTTGCGGGTGATTACAGCTTGCAGTTCTAACATCTGTTCTGCACGTTTGCGATCGCTGATTTCCAGAACCACAATACCCACACCAATTAGTTGAGTAGTTGCAGACAAAATTGGAAAGTAAGAAGCCAACCACGTCCTCATCACACCAGGGAGTTTTGGTGTTTCGCCACTTATTTCTGCATCTAAAACTGCTTCACCTGTGGTTAATATGTGTTGAAAAACTTGTTCCTGCTTCGGTGCGAGATCAGGGACAATTTCCCACGGTGTCTTACCAATATGCTCTGCTACGGGAATGCCGTTGATTTCGGCTAATGCTTCATTAATTAACGAGTAACGTAGCTGCTGATCGAGGACGGTTATCCCTACGGGGGCGCTGGAAATGAAGGCATCTAATAACTGTTGCTTGTGAGCCAGTTGTCGTTCTAGAATTTTGCGTTCTGTAATGTCGATGGCAACTCCACCCACTAATTTGTGTTCAGATACTCCGGGAATCGGAAATTTATACACCAAAAACTCACTCAGGCTACCGTCTGGTCGAGGAGCAAACTCAATTAGTTCAATTACTTGGTTAGTTTCAGCAACTATGCGAGTGTTATCCAGATGGTTTTGAGCAATCTCCGGTGGATGAATATCAAAAATCGATTGTCCAATCCTGTCTTCGGGTAGGATTTCAAATGTAGCGGTACAAGCATGGTTTAAGTAAACTATGCACCCATTTGCATCTGTAATCCAAGCCAATGCAGGGCTATTGTCCATAAATGCCTGAAACCGTGTTTCACTGTCTTGTAGTGCTATTTCTGCTTGTTTGCGCTCACTGATATCAATGATCACACCCAGCATTCGGATAGGATCACCTGCTGCGTTATAAATCCCCCGCCCTTTCCCACTCAACCAGTGAACTGTGCCATCAGGATAAATTACCCGATATTCAGCTTCGTAATTAGTATGTTGTGCTAATGCATTGAATACAGCCTGGGTTACTCGTTCTTGATCTTCTGGATGAATAGCATCGTTCCATAGCTGATATTTTGCTGCTGTTGTTTGTGGGTCTAACCCTAATAAGCGATAATGATTGTTGTTCCACATCACTTCACCAGTGGGAATATTCCAATCCCAATTACCGATATGGGTAAATTCCAACGTTAGTCTGAGTTGTTCTTCACTTTTAGCTAAGGCTGCTTCTGCTCGTTGGCGATCGCGTAGTGCAATGTACTGTTCGGTTACGTCTTGGGCTGTGCCATAAAGACGAACTACCAGCCCCTCCCGATTGAATCCAGCATGTCCAATTCCCTCAAAATAGCGATAAGAGGTATCAGGTTGAACTACACGCAAAATTAATTTGTAGGACTCACCAGTGGCGATGGCCTTTTCTACGGCTTGGTGAAGTTTTGCAGCATCTTCTGGGTGATATAGTTGTAAATTTTCTGCATAGGTCGGCTCCAGTTGTCCTAAATCGCGGTGAAAAAGGTCAAATAGCCCTTTAGACCAGCTAATTTTACCAGTAGCCAAATCATAGTCCCAATTGCCCAGACGAGCGACTTGCTGTGATTCTTCCAAACGAGCTTCGTTTTGTTTGCGATCGCTCACATCTTGGACTACACCATGCCAAGCTACATCGCCATTACTCCGGCGTTCTGGCATAGAATTACCTTGCAACCATTTGAGTTTTCCAGAAGGGGTAATGATTCGCCATTCATGGGTAAATGGTTCTAAGTTCTGGTAGCTTTGGTTAACTGCATCGTTATAGCCTTGAACATCATCGGGATGCATTTGTCCCAAACACAGCATGGCATTCTCTAGTACTTGCTCCGCTGTGACTTCATAAATTTTCTCAACAGCAGAATTTATATACTCAAAATGAACACAGCCATCTGGAGACTGGACAAGGGTGTAAATATTCCCCGGTAAGTTGGCTGCTAAGTGCTGAAATCGCGCTTCACTTTGCCGGAGTGATTTTTCTATCTGTTTGCGTTCGCTAATATCGAAATTAGTACCTGTAACAATCCAGCATTGTGCATCTTCAACATAACGGGAGCTATAGGTAGCTGATATCCATCGTAGGGAACCATCTGTGTGATGAAATCGGTATTCTACTGTTACAGTGCGTTCAGCAAAGACATCTGCAAACATCGGTATGATGATTTCTTCTCTATCCTGGAGATACACTCCCAACATCCACAAATCTTGATTAGTGATAATTTCCTGGGCAGTATAGCCAAAAATAGCTTCACAACCAGGAGAAAGGTAATCACATTTCCAATCGTAGTTAGGGTAGACACGAAAACTAACAATAGCAGTTGCGATCGCGCTATTCAGAATTTCCTGAAAATGATTGGCTTTGCTGCGTTCTTGCTCTAAAGCTTTCGTATAAACTGATTCAGGATTATCCATATAATTGACTCAGCCCCTTCAGGGCAGAAATGGGGAATAGGAAATAATTCGCAATTCGCAATAGAGCCTACGGCACGCTCCGCGGTAAGCGAAGCTATGCCCGCTAGGGCTGTACGCAATTCGCAATGCCTCTTTCAGAGGAGCTACGCTAACGCAATAGCAGCCCAAGGATGCCGCTAGGCTGTACGCAATAAAGAATTTTAAAAATAAATGATACAAATATTACCTGATAATTTATTTACTTTGAGGTAAATACAGATAGAATTAATTTCCTGATCTCCCCATTGCCTAATCCCTACCTCTGGGGCCAGCGCCAATTGTAACGATTCCATTCATAAATACCTTGAATTTCGTACTCAGAACCGTCGTAGAAACGCACCACGCAATTAGTAGGACAATCATCGCCATCGTCAATTTCATCAACTTGCAGCACTATGCAAGAAAACCATTCCCGTATGCAAGGGCCATCGTTTTGTACCCATTCCCATAGTGCATTGGAAACTTCGATGCGATCGCCTACTCTCAGTTTGAGTGCATCTTCAAAGTAAGAATACTTATCAAAATGATATGATTCTACACGATTTAGCCATTGCAAACCGTAGCGTTGGCGAATGAATTGTACATTGCCAGAATCGTTGTCATGTAGCCAGTCGTTGAGTAATTGCACCTTCCAAGTGCGGTTTTGTTGTTCCTCCATCTTGACGAACTGTAAAAACACTTCTAATTCTTCTGAAGTAAGTTCGTCTAAGGGATTGGCTACATCTGACATCCTAGATTTCGAGTTTCCCTGAATTTGCTCGATTACTTGCAATAATATCTGTTTCTGCCTATCAGAGAGAGGGCAACTAGCTGCATCACAACTATTAAATGCTGCTTGCATGGCTGTTTCAATCTCATCTGGAGTCATAAGTTAATGGCAACTGAAGGGTGTATTTCCCTAATTATTACAAAAAAGTTAAATTGCATGGACTGGGGGAGAGTCGCTAATGACCAATGACGCCTGCAATTGCTGTTTGAGCCTAGAATCCCTACTCTAGAAGGGTAGGGAGTGTGTCAACATATTTAAATATCGAAGACATCAACAAATTCACCAATTTTAGCTATGCAGAAATATTCAAAAATCATAACTCAGTATGCAAAATTAACATCAGTCGTCTTGATTGCCTGTGTAATCACATTTCTATCGTGGGTGCATACTCCCTCAGCTGTAGCGCTGACACAAATTAAATTATTTGATCTTTCCTATCAAGATTGTCCACCAGAACTGGCAGAAGGCGCTGTGATCAGTAGTGGTAGTGCAGCAGCTAACTGCTTTATTGTTACTGGCAAAGCAGAAAATGGCACTTATAAAACTGTATACGACGCAGATATCTTCGGACGGGTCTATGATGCTAACAATAACCCAGTAATGCAAAACCGCACCCGTCTTGGTTCTATAGCCGAAGTTCCTCCAGGCGTCAGTGATTTTGAATTAAGAATATCCGTAGCTGCAAACCAACCGGAACCTTTACAGTTGAAGCAGTTTAAAGCCGCCGGCTTTAGTGGACAAGTCCGCAGGTAAAAGAGGCAAGGGGGGAAGAAGGCAGGGGAGCAGGGGGCAGGGGGAAATACTTTCGATTAGTACTAACATCTTTGTTTTTCATCTTCTTCACCTCCCCCATGTTCCCATTGCCAGTTTTCTGCTACAACTAAAATCCCTGTACAAATGTCAGGCTAGTTAAGGTTCTCAGTAAGCCACCAACTAAATTAAGTGCCAAAAATGCCAAAATGGGGGATAAATCTATACCACCCAATGGGGGAATAATTGAGCGAAACAGATTAAGATAAGGGTCGGTTATCTGGCTTAAAGCAGCAAAGGGCTGGTTATACCAGTTGATGGTGGGGAACCATGTCAATAAAACCCGAATAATTAGCAAATAGCTATAGAAGGTGACAAAGGTAGCCAAAGTGGTAAACAGTAAATTCATGGATAAGTTACTTTCCTGCTAAGTGTCAAAAGTGGTCTTATTATTGATTTTAATTTAGTCCACGACATGAAGTGTGCGGATTGCCGCATTAAACAGTATTAGCACTTTGTCTAGAGATTTCCCAGAAACCAGAAACAAATTTTTTAATTTCTACATCCAGCACAACATCTTCTTGATCTTTCTCCCCTTGTCCCTTGCCCCCTTGTCCCCTTGTCTCCTTGTCTCCTTGTCCCCTTGTCCACCACCCACCCTCATGAATCTTGGGTAAGAGAGCGGTCATTCACCGACTGAGTGGAACTACCGTTAACATTTCCTAGTTGTTGGCGCACTTCATCAATTGTGGCATTCAACTGAGCTATTTTATCTTCGAGCGATCGCCTGGCCATTTCCATATCTTCATCATCTGAGGCGATTATTTGCCGCCGTTTCGCTGATACTTTTTTGGTTCCTTTTTGGCCATTAATTAGTTCGGTTTCTTCTTCGGCGATCAATTCCCCATCCCGACGAGAAGCAATCACAGCACCGAGAACGCCACCAACTACGCTACCAAAAATTGCTCCTGCGAAAAAACCACTGGCAAAACCATCACGCTGACTCATACTTTACCGCCTTGAACAAATCTTGCAACTTCTAGATGTAGTTCAGCTATTTTTCGTTCATAGCTGCATACTAGCTTCAAAATCAAAAAATAACCAATCGTTGTGTAAGCAAAAAACCAGGGAGAGTGAGTTATTTTTGGGATTTCCCTAAGTCCCAAAGATGCGATCGCCTGCATCTCCTAATCCCGGTACAATGTATCCCTGCTCATTGACTATTTCATCAATGGTCGCAGTGTAAACTATTAAACCTGGATACGCCGCACTCAGTTTTTGTAACGCTGGTGGAGCAGCTACTACACAGACAATTCTTGTCAACGCTGGGTCAACACCCCGTTGTGTTAATTCTGTCATGGCCGTCATAATTGACCCGCCGGTTGCTAACATGGGGTCGGTAATTAACACCCTAGTTTGGGGGTCAAATTTTTCTGGTAATTTGTTCAAGTAGCAGCTAGGCTCCAGTGTCTCTTCATTTCGCACCAAGCCTAAGTGGTAAATCGAAGCCAACGGTAGCAAGGTCTGCGCTCCTTCTAATAATCCTAGCCCTGCCCGTAAAATAGGCACAACTGCCATAGGCACTTCTGGATTAATCAAAGTTGCTGGACATGCATCTAAAGGACTCTGCACCATTGTTTCTAAAGTTGGCAACCACTCTCGTGCCGCTTCGTAAGTCAGCCATCTGCCCAACTCTGTCATGGCACTACGAAATAAGACCGAGGGCGTAGCAGCATCACGGGCAACTGCCAGCCAGTGCTTGATTAAAGGATGGGGTGGAACATAAACACGCAGTTGTACCGTCATAGCCAAAAATGGGCGCTTACATTTTCTAAGAACTGAAACATCATCATACTCTTTCCGGCGTACTGCTAACCGCTAAAATCAGCATTCTCCAATTTAATGCAAACTTTTTGCATTAATAGTTGACATCTATTCTCAACCAAGGCTATATTGTTAATCAGTGTTCTCCTCTCTTTAAGGATCGGCAGACGGGATTGGCCAGCGGTAGCAGGCTTGTCCCTCTTTTTTGTGAAAATTTAACTGAGCAAAATCTTATTTCTACAAGTTTTAAAGGGCTGAATCCCAATATATTCAAGGTTTAGCAGCCCTTGGCAGCAGATATTAAGATAAAGTGCGTATAATACCTCTAAAAAAAGTAATATAAAATACGATTTCCTTAAATAATTTCATGTAATGGCTGACCGCATATCCTCAACTTTCAGCACAGCAACTTCATCTGTTGATTCTTCTTTTGACGTAATTGTTATTGGTTCTGGTATTGGCGGTTTAGTGACAGCAACCCAGTTAGCAGCCAAAAAAGCTAAGGTGCTGGTACTAGAAAGTTATTTAATTCCAGGTGGTAGTTCTGGTACTTTTGAACGCCAGGGTTATCGATTTGATGTGGGCGCATCCATGATTTTTGGATTTGGACAAAATGGTACTACTAATTTACTCACCCGCGCCCTTGATGCTGTAAATGTTAGCCAAGAAACAATCACTGATCCCGTACAGATTCACTATCACTTACCCAATAAATTAGACCTGAAAGTTGAACGGGTTTATGATAAATTCTTGCAAAATCTTATTGCTTATTTTCGCCATGAAGAAAAAGGTATTCGTCGCTTTTATGACGAGTGTTGGCAGGTTTTCAATTGCCTTAATAGCATGGATTTACTGTCGCTAGAAGAACCTCGGTATTTGCTGCGAACTTTCTTACAGCATCCCTTAGCGTGTCTTGGTTTGGTCAAATATCTCCCCCAAAATGTTGGCGATGTCGCCCGACGCCATATTAAAGATCCAGAATTATTAAAATTTATTGATATGGAGTGTTATTGCTGGTCAGTGGTGACAGCTGACATGACGCCAATGATTAACGCGGGGATGGTTTTTTCTGATAGGCACTATGGCGGAGTTAACTATCCTAAAGGCGGAGTAGGACAAATTGCCCAAAAATTGGTAGAGGGTTTAGAAAAAGCTGGAGGTAAGATTCAGTACCAAGCTAGAGTCACAAAAATTATCACAGAACAAGGGCGTGCCGTTGGAGTGCAACTAGCTAATGGTAAAATTTATCGTGGTCAACGAATAGTTTCTAATGCTACACGTTGGGATACTTTTGAAAAATTACTACCTGTAGAGAAAATACCCTCTAATGAGAGAAAATGGCAACAAAGCTATGAAAAATCGCCAAGTTTTCTGAGTCTGCATATGGGAGTAAAAAGTTCAGTGTTGCCTGAAGGGACAGAGTGCCATCATATAATTTTGTCAGATTGGCAGCAAATGACAGCACCATCTGGCACACTGTTTGTTTCCATTCCCACATTGCTTGACCCTGATTTAGCTCCAGAAGGATATCACATCATCCATGCTTTTACACCTGAGTGGATGAATGAATGGCAAGGACTGTCTGCTAGTGAGTACGAGGCGAAGAAAGAAACAGCTGCTGGGCAAATCATTGACCGACTAGAAAAATTTTTCCCCGGCTTAGACGCTGGCTTAGATTATTTAGAAGTAGGGACACCCCGCACCCATCGCCGCTTTTTAGGGCGTAAAGATGGTACTTATGGGCCCATTCCCCGGCGCAAGTTACGGGGGTTGTTGGAGATGCCATTTAATCGCACAGCAATTCCGGGACTTTATTGTGTGGGAGATAGCACTTTTCCTGGTCAGGGATTAAATGCAGTAGCCTTTTCTGGTTTTGCTTGCGCCCATCGCATAGCTGTAGATTTGGGATTTTGAACATACGGTACCGAATTTGGGATTAACAAACCCTTCTCAGGCGCAGCTGGAGAGCAACAAGTGTTTCGCAGTACCATATAAGCGCCAACTATCTCTCCAATGGTGGATATATGACGATGCCTTTACGTCAAACCTTATCAAAACCTGATATTCAACTTTCTTATTTAGAGTGGAAGCAAGGTACAAAACCCTTACTGCTGTTACATGGTTTAGCTGACCATGCCCTGGTTTGGTCTAGCTTGGGAAATGACCTAGCGGCAGATTATCACATAGTGGCGCCAGATATGCGGGGTCATGGTGAAAGCAGCAAGCCAGAGAATGATTATACCTTTGCCAGTGCGATCGCCGACCTAGAAGCACTCATGGATCATCTAGGATGGTCTTCGGCTCATGTTGTCAGTCATTCATGGACGGGTAAATTAGCTGCTATTTGGGCTAGAGAAAATCCAAAAAGATTACGCAGTATGGTTTTGGTTGACCCGATTTTTATTTGGAAGATGCCTAGTTTACTGAAGTTAACCTTCCCCTTGTTGTACCGTTTCTTATCTTTCCTCAAAGGTATGGGCCCCTTTGCTAGTTACGAGGAAGCCGAAGCACAAGCGCGTCAGTTAAACCAATATCAAGGATGGACTAGCTCACAACAACAAGTATTTCAAGCCGGAATTGAACAAAAACTTGATGGCAGTTGGGGTAGTAAGTTTACTATTGCGGCCCGTGACGGAATTTTTGCCGATGTGATGTGTGTACCGGGTTTTATTGTTCCTCTGGATATCCCTGCTATGTTTGTACAACCACAAAAAGGACTAAATCGACAAGATTGGCAAATTAAACCCTACAAAACTTATCTCAAAAATCTTCGCCTCTGCCAAGTTCCCGGAAACCATTGGCCATTTTTGACGGAACCTGAGGCATTTAACCGGACTGTAGCTACATTCTTAGCAGAATGTAAGTAGAACAAGTCTGATTTTGACTTTTATATTCAATCATGAGCCTTTGTATAAATCCAGTTTGTCCTCAACCCTATCACCCAGATAATCAAGACCATTTTTGTAAAAGATGTGGCTCTCAACTAGAATTGCTAGGACGCTATCGGGTGATGCGTTGGTTGAGTGATAAAAATGGTTTTAGTAAGGTTTATGAGGCAGACGAACAAGGCACACCAAAAATTATTAAGGTACTCAATGAGAATTTATCAAATGATTCTCAAGCAGTAGAATTGTTTTGCCAAGAAGCATCACTTTTAGAACATTTACATCATCCAGATATTCCCCAATTTGCGGGTTATTTTCAGTATCAAACGCGCAATAATTTAGTTTTACACTGCATTGTCTTGGAAAAAATTGACCAACCCAAATTAGAGGAGTGGTTAAAGCAGCAAAATAGTTACATTTCCCAAGCACAATGTGTGGATTCGTTAAAACAATTGATACAGCAACAGATGAAAACTAGTACAGCAAATGTAGTCACTAGTTCTCAATCTCCAGCAACTTTACCCAAACCACCAGTCAAGCATTCAGATAAGGTACCTCTACTAACCCTGGTGGCAGCTTTATTAGTTTCCTTAGGATTACTTAGTTTAACAGCTTTAGCCACTCTTGCCCCACAGTTTGCTTTTTTGGCAACATCAACCCAATCTCCCCAGAGAAGAAGTACAGTTGATTACTTTCCTTATGAGGAAGGCATGGATAGTCAAGGAAAAACTGCCTTATTTAATATAGCTGTTTTGTCTGTTGAATATAAATGGCTACCAGGGAGTAATTTTCAAGTTATATATAACGATCAAATTATTAGTGTTGATGTTTTAAGGTTGACATTAGAACAAGCAGGTATACAAACAATTATGGAAGAGCCTAGTGAAATTATTGCCATAGGGATTGCTGCTTGTGGAGGCAACCGAGAAGTTCAAGAACGGAAAGCTTTAGAACGTTCTCAGCAAATTCAACGTTTAGCAAAAACTTTATTTAGCAATACACCCAGTGTTCAAGGATATCGTTTATTAAATCTTGGTCAATTTCAGCGGCATAATTGTCAACCAAATCAAAATTTAACTGCATACCAAAACAGTGTAATTATTATTGGTGCGAAACCACAATCAAATAATGTAATTCTTGATGAAGCCCTACGAGATAGGTTAGAAAATAAACCCTTTGCAGATTTTAAGTTGCAAGATTATTCTTTGGGTGCGGTGGAGAATTTTAAAACTGTATCCAGGGAATAGGGAATAAGAAGTCAAAATTATGGGCTGAATCTTGTCAATAATTCTGCACGAGATAATTGCAAACACAAAGGAGTAAACTCTTCTGGTGATAACTGTAATAAACTGTCAATAACTTGTGAAAGTTCTTCATCCATAGAACCAAACCTGTATCTCAACAAATTTTCCACAACTAAACGTTGTCCTTGCTGTACTCCTTGTTGTACTCCTTGCTGTACTCCTTCTTGCACAGCCTGCGCTCTGGCTTCTTGATAAGCTTGAGTTAAATTCATAATTAGCTCCTGATCATCTTCAGTTAATTCTTGCTGAGTCATGACGTTGATTCGCCATCTAAGATGTGGGTGCAGGCGAAAATAACACATCAACTTGTCGCGCTTCATCAATGACTTCCTTGTTGGCTTCTACCTTACCCAAGGGTGATAATAATTCTTCTAAAAATTGCTTGGCGAATTGATCGTGAGGTTTTCGGGTCATATTAAATAATGTACAGAGGCAATTTGATGGTAAATGTAGATCCTTGTTTTTCGCCTTTGCTGACGGCCTGAATTGTCCCCCCATGCAGTTCTACTAAATGACGGGCGATCGCTAAACCTAGTCCTAATCCACCTTGTCTGTATGTACAATCTGCTTGATGATACCGTTCAAAAATATAAGGCAGAAACTCAGGACTGATGCCGATACCTGTGTCACTCACGGTGATTTGAGCATATGTGTTAGTTGTCAAGGGGTTTTGGGGGACATTAATGATTGATAAGCAAATTGTCACCCGTCCCCCAGAGGGCGTGAATTTAATAGCGTTGGCAAGTAAATTACCTAAAACTTGTAGCAAGCGATTGACGTCACCCATAATGGGTGGAATAAATTCATCAATTACAGACTCTAATTGAATGTTTTGAGCCTTGGCGCAGGGGTAAGCAGTTTCTACCGCTGCTTTGACAAGACTCACCAAGTTGACTGAGGTGAGTTCTAACTGTAACTTGCCCCGCAGAATCCGGGACATATTCAACAAGTCTTCTAAGAGTTTTGCCTGAGACTGGGCATTGCGTTCGATGGTTTCGAGGGCAACGTTTATGGTATCTGGATCTAATTGTCGAGTCCGCAACATTTGGGCCCAACCCAGAATCGCATTCAGAGGCGATCGCAGATCATGAGATACCATGGCCACAAATTCATCTTTGGTTTGGTTGGCTTTTTCAGCGGTAGCACGGGCAACTTGTTCGAGTTGCAATAGTCGATCCCGTTCGGCTTCTAGTTGCTTGCGATCGTTTATATCTGTGCCGGTGCCAAACCATTTAATGATTTTTCCCTGTTCATCTTTGATGGGTACACTTCTAACTAAATGCCAACAATAACTGCCATCATGTTTTTTATAGCGTATTTCTTGTGTATAAGTTTTTCCTGCCGACAAGGCTTGTGTCCATTGCTCCATGACTGACGGCAATTCTTCTGGATGGATAACTTTTGTCCAACCAAACCCTTTTGTTTCCTCAACTGTTTGCCCAGTTAATTCATACCATTGTTGATTGACATGTTCATATTCTCCTTGAGAATTACAAGTCCAAACAAGTTGCGGTATCAAATCTGATAAATAACGATAGCGTTCTTCACTTTGGCGTAAAGCTGTTTCCGCACATTTGCGTTGAGTCAAGTCGAGAACAAAGCAGACGCTATAACCATCCTCTTGTCTGCCATCAATTAATGCAATTCCTAATAAAATCGGTACAAGAGTCCCATCTTTGCGAAAATACTCCTTTTCAAAGGGGGTACAAACGCCAGATATTTGCAGTTCTTGCATTTTTTGCTGGTCAAGGTCATAGTATTCTGGCGGTGTCATGCCATCCCAGTGGATGTTTCCTGCTTCTAGTTCTGTGCGGGTGTAGCCAAACATATCTAAAAAAGCATCGTTGGCTTCATAAATCTGACCGCTAAAGTTACCAAAATAGACACCTACTATATTGGATTCCACAATGCGGCGGAACTTATTTTCACTTTTGTATAATTCTGCTTCTGCTCGTTTTTTTGCAGTTACATCTCGCCAGGAAGCAACGAAACCATCTGCCATTTTAGTGATGCGAATATCAATGGCTCTAGCTGATTGCTGCTGACTATTCAAGGCAGTGTAAATTAGTGATTCTTTAACTAAAGGCTGACTTGTTGCTACTACTTGGCAACACTGAGCAAACAAGCCACTTTCATGTAAATTAGGTAAAACATTACACAGGTATTTACCCTGTAGTTCCTCATAACTCGTCTGACAAAATTCACAAGCGGCGGCATTCATATAATCCACACGAAAGTGCAAGATTTGACCTGTATGATCACGCACCGCTGAGAAAATACCGAAGCAGTCTAGCATATTCTCCACAGAGGTACGAAAACGTTCCTCACTGCGTTGCAATTCCTGACTTAACTGAGCATTTTTAATGGCTGAATGCAGCGTTGAACGCAAATGTTTACCAGTAGTTTGTCCTTTAACTAAATAATCTTGCACACCACTTTTCATCGCCTGTACAGCCAAGGCTTCGTTACCATAGCCAGTTAACATAATCACTGCTGGCATGGCTTTTTTTAACTGCTGTTTTAATTCTGCTAAAAATTCCAAACCATCCAAGTCTGGCAACAAAAAATCTAATAAAATGGCATCGGGCGGAAATTGCTGACACAATGTCAAAGCGCCTTCTCCCGATTCTTCTTCGAGAATTGTGTAGCTGTGTTCCTGGTCTTGCAGCAGATAGCGACGATAAACCTGGCGGTCTTCAGGACAATCATCGACGATTAAAACAGTCAGCGGTTGCGCCATAACTACTTGCTAACACCATCAGGGAGTATTACTATATCTAACCAATAAGTAATGAAGCTTTGAATAGTTTCGACTAATCTATTAATATCAATTGGTTTAAGCATATAACTAGCAACGCAATATCGGTAACAAATTTCGATATCCTTAGGGTTAGAAGAAGTAGTAAAGACAACTACGGGGATATGTTGTAAATCTTCATCTTGCTTGATTTGTTCTAAAATTTCTCTGCCATCGGTTCCTGGTAAATTCAAATCGAGTAAAATAATTGAGGGACGAGGAGATTTTTGCCTATCTTTGTAAGACCCGTTATGGTAAAGGAAGTCCAGTGCTTCATCGCCATCGGTGCAACGAAAAATGGGATTGACAACCGCTTGTTTTTTCATCACTCGGCATAACGCTTCAAAGTCTTCGTCACTATCTTCAATTACCAGTAAAGTTCGGGTAGGATTACCAATCATTAACTCAGTCCACTCCCTGTAACGTGAAATAGAAAGTACTACCTTCGCCGTAGGTTGACTCTACCCAAATTTTACCGCCATGTCGTTCCACAATTTTTTTGGTGATGGTTAATCCTGCCCCAGTACCACCACCATATTTGCTGGGCCCATGCAGTCGTTTGAAGATTCGAAAAATTGAGTCAAAATGCTTTTCTTTAATACCAATGCCATTATCTCGCACGTAGAATGTGATTGGTGCTAATGACTCATCAATATAGCCAATTTCAATGATTTTCTCGGCTTTATCATTGTATTTAATGGAGTTAGCAATCAAATTGTTAAAGACTTCGCCCACCTGGACGCGATCGCAATACACTGTTGGTAGCGATCGCGGAATCCGAATCTCTACTTGCATCTGTTCAATGCGGGCGCTCAATAAGTCTAAACTGCGATTGACTAGATAATTCAGGTCTGTTTGCTGCATGGAAAGGTCTACCCTACCTAAGCGGGAAAAATGCAGCAACGAATCGATTAAATCTTCCATGCGTTGAGTAAGACGAATCAATGTTTGTAATTTGGTCTTACCTTCTGCGTTGAGAGTCTCGCCGTAATCTTCAATCAGGAAGTTAGAGTAATTATGAATCCCGCGCAGTGGTTCTTTCAAGTCATGAGAAGCAATGTAGGCAAAAGCATCTAATTCGTGGTTACTGCGTTCTAGTTCGATATTTAGCTGTGCTAGTTCATCTGCTTTTCGCAACACTATGCCAATAATTGCGCTTCTTAATTCTAGGGCTGCATTCAGTTCATAAGGTTTCCAGGGCAGTGATTTTAATAGTACTGTTTCTTTCCATAATTCAAAGGATTTGCGGGGCGATAAACGCACACTACCATTAGATTTTACTTCTACAGGTTTATGGGGATTTCCGCCCCAATCGACAGTTCGTACTACTTCTGGTCGAAACCACAAAACATAGTTTTTTTGACTTTTGGAGATGGAAAGTGCCATCAAACCGCTAGCAACATCTCGCAATTTTTCTGCCTCTGGGTAAATTTGTGATAGTGAATCAGTGCAGAAAATCTCTTCATGTAGGTTTTGATTAATCCATTCCACTAAATCTTGAATATCCTGTTGTTCAGGAGTAATACCAATTGTAAAATAGTTGCCATTAAAACAAATCGCTGCTCCTTGAGCATTCACCAGATTTAGTATATTTGGTTGGTTGTTAATTAAACCGTCAATGAAGTTATTTTCTAATGACATATACTCCACTAATTTGGAATGATCAGATTTGACTTGTATTTTTGCTTCCACATCTTCACTATCTTCTTTTGCCGCCATTTCTAAAGATGTCATGTGACCTAAAAATTCACAGGCATTACGAATTTCATAAGGAATATATTTAGGTGTTTGATGATGACAAGCAATTAATCCCCACAGTTTTCTGTCTTTCATAATGGAAATTGACATGGATGCCGTCACGCCCATATTGTGCATATACTCAATATGCAACGGTGACACACTCCGCAAGACTGACCTGCTTAAATCCAGGGGTTGGTCAGTCAAAGGATTATTTGTGGGGACAATTGCCGCAGGCTGATAGTGAGCATTTGGTATCAGTCTGAGCCAGTTTTGGCTATAGAGTTTTCTCGCTTGTGTGGGAATATCGGACGCAGGGTAATGTAACCCTAAATAAGCTGTGAGATATTCTGGCTTTTCTTCGGCAATCACTGTCCCATGCCAATTTTCATCAAAGCGATACAGCATTACCCGGTCAAAGCCAGTAATTTTCTGCACTTCTTTCACAAGTATCTGACTAATTTCGGCTAAATTAGATGCAGACTGTAGCTTGGACATGGCCATTTTTATTAAATGGTAAAACTTAAAAAAAGTATTACTTTTTTCTGAGTTTGTTGGTTCTAATTCTAAAATCAAAGTCTCGGCAGAACGGTGAAGAATACCATCACAATGTACTAATTTATGATTGTGATTTATGGTAAACTCAATAGGGTTGGCAATTGGTAAATCATCTTGAGATAAAGAATCTTTTAATAAATTAATTTGGTCGGCTTCCAGCAAACAGCTTAAATTTTTATTGAGTAAATCTTCGGGGTTTAACCCAAATAATTCTCCTGTATTGTTACTAATTTGTAAAATAGTTAAATCTGCTTCTTGTAGTGCTAACAGAACTCCATGAGGCTGAATAGAACCAGGAATATGAATTGGCTCTCTATTACAGTTGCTCAGATCAACTTGGAAAGGGATGGTAATATCATTACTACTCATAGTTAAGTCCTATAAATTACCAGTAGCCTTGACATTGGCTCTAATGTGTTGATTTAGCTGTCGGGTTTAATTTTTGAAATTCCCAATTCCCCTTATGATCGCATAGTCTCCCATTCCAGCATAACTATAGTACAAACATAATTAATCACATCTATACTATTGATTCGTGAGTGCCTACTTGCATGGTTCACAATTGATTTGAAATTGCTGTATTTTCGCGTAAATATCTATTTACAGTAGTATGAAAAAATTTAACAAAAAGTTAAGCTAAGTAACGATTTCACAAAATTTATTAAAAGTAGCTTCTAATACAGAAAAATTGATTTGGGCATATTTGCGTGAGCAAGTTCCCCCAATATCTGTTATTGGGCTGATTCCAAGAAATCATTGATGGTAAAAAAAACACGCGATCGCAGTAAAATTGCCATTGGCAAGGTGTGGATGACAAAACCAGCTGATCGTTAGCAACAATGATTACTTTCCCAACCAAAATGGAAGAAGTTACACAAGATCCTTTACTTCTGGCTGGCTTACGCATTCTCATAGCAGATGATGATGAAGATAGCCGCTTTTACATCACCACTGTCTTAGAAGGCGATGGAGCTATAGTGAATACAGTGACATCAGCAACCGAGGCTCTAGACCTGCTACCTGAATGGCAACCAGATGTTTTTATCTGTGATATTGCGATGCCTGGGGAAGATGGCTATAGTCTGATTCGCAAAGTGCGCGCGTTAAAGCCAGACCACGTTGGACAAGTTTTAGCAGTTGCTTTAACTGCCTATGCCGATAGTGAGGATCGCATCCGTGCCTTAGAGGCTGGCTTTCAGATTCATGTGGCTAAACCCATTGACCCAGGAACATTAGTTGAGACTATCGCTCACTTGATGGACACTAGCAATCCTCATGACCGCAAATCGTGATGGTGCTGCTAATTTGCACCAGACTCAAAGCTAATTTTCTCGGACTGATATGTTGGTGGCTCGACATGAATTAAAATCCTGGCAGGGCTGAAACGTTGTTTTAGTTGGCTTTCTACTTCTTCTGTAATACTATGGGCAGTTTCTACATCTGGTGCATTAACGATTAAATGCATTTCAATGAAAACTTGGCGGCCCACAACACCCCTGGAGGCGATGTCATGACAATTAATCACACCAGGAACAGCAGTAGCGATGGCATGAATCGTTTCTGGTGCGATGGCCATTTGATCTACAAGCCAAGGTAAATTGCTTTTTAACACCGACCAACCACTCCAAAATACTAACAAAGCCACAGGAAAAGCTAACACTACATCCAGCCATTGATAACCTAGCCAAACCCCTATCAAACCGCCAATTACAGTGATGGTTACCCAAACATCGCTCATGGTGTGTGTAGCATCGGCCAACAAAATGGCGCTACCTACACGCTTTCCTACTCGACGTTCATAAAACGCTACAAAAATATTTACACCCAAGACAATCAGCAATAACCACAACTCCACTGGGGATATGTTCACAGGTTCACTACCCTGAATAATCCGCTCAATGGCACCTTGGAAAATTTGCCAGCAGGCGATCGCTAAAAAGGCAGCAATTCCCAAAGCTCCCACAGCTTCAAATTTTTGGTGTCCATAAGGATGTTCACGATCTGGGTGGGGGGAAGAATATTTACTGGCAATTAACCCTAAAACGTTGTTAGCGCCATCGGTCACACTATGCAAGGCATCAGCTAACAAGCTTAAAGAACCTGTCACATACCCCAAAAATCCTTTCAATGCGATCACCAACAAGTTAAGGAATAGGGTGATTATTAAAACTTTTCGGACTTCAGTACGGTTGTCATAAGTCATAGAGCATTTAACATTAGTTTCTATGACTTCTAATGTAAAACTTAAAACTCAGAATAAGTGTATCAAAGTCTTACGCAGTCGGGATTATATCTCTCTGTAGGCTCTAATTTTTTCCTGCTCTAGTGAGATTATTTATAATTAAAATTTTCTCTAACCCTAATATCAGGTAGGCGATCGCCATACCAATCGCCATATCAATCACAGCATATTATTATCATTAATGACAGTAAATTTCGGTATGAAGTTTTTCTAGTAAGTTCACACCACCAGGTCAAAAAATTTCAGTCATGTAGGAAACCTAGATACTTTACAAATCGAATAGGAGTCCTCTATTCCGGTAACATAGGTAATTATCAATCAGTCTTCACAAATAACTCATGTCTTCAACTCCTCTGACACTGAATCTGGTTGAAGGTTCTGTCTCCTTCAGTTTTTCACCCCAGGCAGCACGGGAATTAAAGGCAGCAACCGATCAATTAATAGTGCGGCTTAAAGCAGTTGCTACTAAACAGACTCCCAGCGGTAAAGCTACCCCCCAACCCCCTCTAGAGTATCGTTACACTGGTGACGTTTTTTTAGAAGTATTCTGTAATCCCAATATTTGGCCTACTCCCTTTGCCGCTAAAGTCCTACTGACTATCCGCGATGTTAACATTCGCTTAACGACAGAAGCTGAACTCACCCGAATGATTGAAGATGTCAACCAGTATTTAGAACAAGTAGGGTAATTGGGGATGGGAAATTTATTCTTTACTGAGATTTGATGTCACAAATTTAGTCATTGATGATACATTGTTTTGGCACAAGTAAATGTCAGTATTGTTTACGTGTGAAACAAATCTCAGGGAAATATTCTCTGAAAAACTACCGAGGCAGTTAACACGTTAAGCTACCTCGGTCAGTTAATCTACATTAGACATTAAAGTTATGGCTACAGATTGAGATCATAACTAGCATCTATGTATTATTGAATTGAAAACTTGTATAATTTGAGACTTTAAAGCTTTTGCATTAAGGAAACATCTGAAAATTCTGGATCGGGAAATAGGTATTAACACCAAAGATCATCCATCAAATTAGGCATACTATTGTTAGTTGTCAAATCTAGACATCCATAAATAAACTCCCAATCCAAAATCTGAAATCACATCCTGACTAATCGTTATCCCATTGTTCACGACCAATCAGATCGCCAATGCGATCGCGTAATAAGAAGTCACATTTTTCTAACTCACACTCAACACAAACCCACTCTCTCGCGGGGATGTATTGGCAAAGTGTATATATTGGCTGTTGTCGGCTAACCATCCCTTTTTGCACCAGTCGGCGTGCTTCGTCTTGGATGATATCCAACGAATAGTAAGAGGAGTAGTTGATAGAAGGCACCGTATTGACACTCATGGTTGTTACTCACAAATTTACACGTAGATAGTATTCCCATTAATTAGGGGGAACAAACATAGCAGGGATGAGACTTGTGGCTAGGGTTTTGTAGTTTGCTATACGGAACTAATTTCATTTTGACGCTATACACCTTCAAATTATCTAAAGAAATGTTAAGTTTGTCAATGTTCCCTGACATTATCGACAATTGCATCTAATTATCGAATTCTATGGTAATGAACTTTGATTGTCGGCATAATTGTGTGGACAAGAATATTTCAGAATTATAGGTATAAACTATGGCAAAACATCAGGGCTAAGTTACACTACGAACAGCTCTAAAGTGATATCTGTTAATCTTTTCTTAAAAAATTAGCTATATTTTTGGTGAATTACGGCCCTGTGGATAAATATCATGCTCCGGGTAAAAACCTGAGGCAGAATAGAATCCTGTGACTCTATGCTCAGATTAGCAGTACTTTAGGCAAAGAATGTGCCAATTTGAGTCAAACAATTTGAGATTTTAGATTGACTCCATAGAAAAACCTAGTACGCTAGGATTTCTGGCTTCATGGCGGTACTCAATGATTGTACTAGCGAGGAATTATTGGTCAAAAAGCTTTTATTTGAGATTTGTAACCTTTTTGACGAGTATCTGTTTTAGCCCTTAGTACTAGTCGGCGTAAATAAACAGATCAGTTGAAATAAATGAAAAGCCTATAAAATAAGCTTTTTGACTTTTGACCCTTCGACTAAGCTCAGGGTAAACTTTTGACTTCCGCCTTGCGGTACTAGCCCCTTCTCCCATACTCATATTAAAACAGACGTGATTAGATCGCGTCTGTAAACTGCTTGGCGAATTCTCTGAAATTGAATTGTTCTAAAGTTACATTGTTACAGGGTTACTTATTGGGGAGTTTCATCATCTTCATCGCTAGTATTCTCAGCTACCAACATATTTTCAGGTGATCGCTCATCCTGGAGTTTGTTCAACAGCGTCAGCACTTTAGTACCGCGTTCTAAAGAATCGTCTTCAATAAAAATCACTTCTGGTGTCCGACGTAATCTCACCCGCGAACCAAGTCCACTACGCACAAAACCTGTGGCGGACTTCAACCCTGCCATTGTTTCGGCCTTGGCTTCCTCTGTACCATAAATACTGACGTAGATTTTGGCATGTTGCAAGTCACCAGACACATCTACATCTGTAACACTAACCATTCCTGCACCCACACGATCATCTTTAATCCCGTGGAGTAGCATTTGGCTAACTTCCCGTTTAATTAATTCAGCAACCCGGGAAATGCGGCGATTTGTAGCCATAAAATTCTGCCTCCTCACAGAGAGGTTGTAGGACATAAAAAACATATAACTTGGGGAGAACAGAGCTTGACGCACACAGCGCCCCTAGCCACTGTCTGTGGGTTAAGTACCCGACATAGCCCTAGTTTAAACTGCACCCAAGCCAAGCATTGCCCGGAGGGTGAGAGTTAAAAAGGTTAAGCTACCCACAAAAAACCCCAACAGAGCAATCAAGGTGACTGGGCGTTTTAACAGTGGCATTAATGGCTCAACCGTATTGAGTAACACCCCTAAGATGATAGTAACGAAGTAGCGGGGGTAGCGAAAGATGTTATCCCAAAATCCGTCAAACATTTGAATATAGACTGCCTTGTTATAGACTTACGTTTACTTTAATATCTCCTCAATTGTAATCTATGCAGATACAAATTACTCAACTAATATAAAATATGGTTCGTTCGATATATTTGTTATATTTAGTAGCTGAGTTTGAGATCAACTGTGAAATAAATGGTAATTCAAGTCCCCAAAGCAACTTGCCCGCGTCCATTTTTGAAGTGGGCAGGGGGAAAAAGCAGGTTAATCCAACAATATATTCCTCATTTTCCCAAACATTATACAACTTATTATGAGCCATTTTTAGGTGGGGGAGCTATTTTTTTCTATCTTCAACCATCTGCGGCAATTTTAACTGATATTAATGCCGAATTAATTACTACTTATCGCTGTGTTCGGGATCATGTTGAGCAATTAATCTGTCTTCTGGAAGAACACAAAAATAAACATAGTCGAGAATATTATTATGATGTGAGAGCTTGTCCTGGAGGTACTGATTTAGAACAAGCTGCACGGTTAATTTATTTGAATAAAACCTGCTTTAATGGTTTATATCGAGTCAACTCCCAAGGTAAATTTAACGTGCCATTAGGCAAATATGTTAATCCTAATATTTGTCCTACAAGTTTGCTGCGAGCCGCTTCAGCCGCACTAGCGACATCAAAAATTACTCAGTCCGACTTTACCAATATTCTCAACTATGCCAAAAGCAGCGACGATTTTGTTTTTTTAGATCCACCATATCATCCCATCAGTAACACCAGTCATTTTACAAGTTACCATCGCAATTCATTCAGTGCCACAGACCAAGAACGCTTGCGAGATACTTGTGCAGAATTAGCTAGTCGTGGAGTCAAAATGATGATATGTAATTCTGATTGTGAATTGATTAGAAATTTGTATACAGAAATTGATTTTAAGATTCACCCGATAGTCGCTTCGCGCTCCATTAACTGTAATACTAAAAAGCGGGGAATGATTTATGAATTATTAATTACTTCATATTAATGAAAAATCATTAAAAATGCTTATTTGCCCAAGCAATAAATCTATCTAAAGTATATACTTCTAATAAATTTTTATTATATTTAACTTGCTGCCTGAGCCATTTAATCGCACCTTCTCTCATACCTTCACCGCCAATAACGATGATAGTGGGTGCAGGATAAGAGTTCTGAATATTCAAATTTAAATAAGGAAATTTTTCATCAACTGAACCACCACTTTCTTGCCATTTACATTCAATAATTACCCCTGATGGTATTAGTGGTAACCCCACAACATAAAAATCTACTTTCAAAGTAGTTTGATAAATGCCACTCCCAATACAAACTTGTTTGGCGTAGCGTTTTGCTAATAAATTCGCATTTAATAAAAAATCTTTGCTGACATGATTTCCCACTTGAAAATAACCATGTGCATTTAATATAGTTTCAACATTACTTTCTAAAATCCTACCTGCTTGATTCGCCCGTCCACCTTGAGTCAGAGCCATTTTCAACCCTTTGCCAAAAGTCCCACTTATTCTAGGATTCCACGGAAGTGGCAACAAATGGTCAGTTGCTTTAGATGAATTTTAAATTAGTAATTTGTCATGGGCTATGAACTGATGCGCTGTCAGCCTTTCATTGCTGTGGTATGGGTGGTTGATTGACCACAATTTTACAAGGTTAGTTGGTAAAGCTGAGGCAATTAATGGTACTTTTGTACTGCAAAAATTTCAGTTTTACCAGTTAGGAAATTTATAAATAAGTTAAACTCTTGGTGCTTTCCTGAGTTTTATCTTTTAAATGATCATAAATGTACAAAAGTACTAAAGGTAGTTTTTTGTAGTCGCGTATTCAGGGAATTTGTTGGTTATCTTTAGCCTGCTTGAACATCAGTATGACCATTACGGATAGCCCAGGCTATTTCTAGCATTTGAGTCCAGCGCTTTTGGAGTTGTTTAGGGGTACATTTGATGATTTTAGCGATCGCCTGATCACCTTGCTGGTTAATTTTCAATTGCAAAATTTGCTGCTGTTCCGGAGACAGTACCTGCACAAAGGTTTCCCACTGCTGAGAGGTTAACCCCAATTTTTGCTCTAAACTAGCACCTAACCATTGATGTACCAATTGCCAATGGTGATTTTTGGCGAACTTTTCCACATGATATTTAAACCGCTGTTGCAGATAATCGCGCTGACGGCTGGTTAAACCGAGAATTTGGTCAATTTCTGGGGCTGAGAGGTCTTGCAGTTTCAAAGTCAGGTAATCTACACAGTCAGATTGACCTTGAGCTTCCAAGTAGTTTACCAATTCCGCAATCACGCGATCGCGCTCCGACTCTTCTGAGGGATCGAAGTTTGTTTGGGCAACCATTTGTGATCTAATTTGCTGCACCGCCGAGTTACGCTGGTAAGATTCTGCTTCTTCACTTTTGGCAGATTCCACAGCCATTTCAATATCTACAGTCGTTTCTTGGGGCTGACGGCGGGCAAAACCTTGGGCCCGTAAGATAATTAATTGCTGATTATTCCCACCAGGTAAATTAATCCGGCGCTTGGCATACTGTTCTGTAAAGGCAATATATTCGGCTAATTGCAACTTAGTCCGCGGCTGGTAATCTGTTGGAAGTTCGTTTTCCCGCCGGAAAGCTTTAATAGCTTCGATATAAAATGCTTGGAGAAAATCTTCAATTAAATTGTAACGGGCATCAAAACCCAAATCTGAGCCAGCAAGTGTAATATGACGGTAAACCATAGCACCTAAAGTACTATGTAATTCTACTCTACCGCGCCGGGAACCCAATTGATAGTAATGCAGGCACTTTTGTAGGCGATGTCTAGCCAAACTCACTTGCCATGACTGGACTTGCCCAGATTCTTGAATGCGAGAGCTTTTTTCACAAATGCGTTTGACTTCTGTCGCTATGCGCTGTGCTACGGATTGCACACACTCAGATGCCGCTTTGACTTGAGCTTGCATTTCCTGAGAAAGCAGTTGTATCAAAGTCTGATTATTTTCTGCGGGTATTTCCTCAGGTGAAACATGGCAGAAAAAATTGGCGCTAGAGGTTGGTAGATTTGCAAGATTGGCTTTCATGAATATTCCTGGGTGTGGTATCGCACCTTAACTACAACGCAGATACAGCAACTCAAGCCAGTCTTGGCTGGAGAAATATTGATTATTCATCCATCAAAACCCATTGCAAGTACTGCTCATATATAAGACTGTAGGCAATTTAAAAAGTTACAGGGAAACTAGTGTGTCGCTTTTTGTACAAGCAACCACGTCGAGTATGGCACATAGATATCTGCCACGCCGTAAAAGTGGTTACAACCATTGCTGTACCGACTTTGCTCACTGTCCTGTTATATCCACTCCCAGATGATGTAAGTATGACGATCCTAAAACTGGAGTTTTTTATAACTATTTTGCGAAACTGGATCAGCAACCCGTGAAGTTAAATAACTATACCCATGCTGCTGCGGCTTCCCAACCTAAACCCCTTCTTGTGATCATTGGTTCGTCTCCCGTCAGGTCTAAAATCGTAGACACTTCATATGTTGGTTCCTCGCCAGTGTCTATAATTACATCTACTAAGTTATCCAAGCGGTCAAATAACTCCACCCGTGACAGTCTAGGTTCAGAATTTATTTCTCCTTGTTCATCATCATCTGGTGGTAGATGTGCCGAAGTGGAAATAATCGGATTTTCTAAAGCTTCAAGCATTGCCAAGCAGACAGGATGATCTGGCACGCGAATCCCGGTAGTTTTGCGCTTGGGACTTTGTACTAGTCGCGGCACTAATTTGGTAGCAGGTAGTAGAAATGTGTAAGTTCCTGGTATTAAGCGCTTCATAATCCGATAAGCTGTATCACTGACAAAGGCATAAGTTGCCACATTTGATAATGAGGGACACAAAAACGTCAGTGGTTTATCATTTGCTAGCTGTTTAATTTGCCGCACTCTTTCTACTGCCGACTTGGCATTTAAATCACAACCGATGGCATAAACTGTGTCTGTAGGGTAGAGCATAACTGCGCCACTAGACAGCGCTGACTTTATTTCCTCTATTCGGCGGCTTTGAGGATTATCAGGATGGACAGCGAAAATTTTTGCCATAAAAGCTTCTGGGTGAAAGGTGTAAGTTTGGCATCGCGGGAAAACTGTCATAGTTGCTATTTTCACAGTTAGGCGATCGCCTGGCGCAAATACGTAAGGATTTAGCTGACAATAATTGTGCAACCTCTAAAATAAAGCTGACTCATTTATATATATGATTAAAGTTGCTTATCTCCAATGTCCAACAGGCATTTCGGGTGACATGTGCCTGGGGGCGTTAGTTAGTTTGGGTGTTCCCGTAGAGTATTTAAGTGAAAAACTCAATCAGTTAGGAATTACCCACGAGTACAAGTTAAGGGCCGAACTGGTGCAGCACAATGGTCAACAGGCGACGAAAGTTCATGTGGATCTAGTACATGATCATCACCATGACGATCATCAACACAGTCACCACCACGGCCGCCATCTGCCAAAAATAGAACAAATGATTATCCAAGCCCAGTTACCATTACGGGCAGAAGCTTGGAGTTTGGCGGTATTCCGACAGTTAGCCGTAGCCGAAGGGGCAGTACATGGCATTGAACCAGAGAAAGTACACTTCCATGAAGTAGGTGCTGTAGATGCCATTGTGGATATCGTTGGCACTTGTCTGGGGTTGGATTGGTTGGGAATTGATAGTAATGAGCAAGGATTACCCTTACTATACTGCTCGGCATTCCCCACAGGTGGCGGCACAGTGCGAGCTGCCCACGGACAAATGGCTGTACCCGTACCAGCAGTTTTGAAGTTATGGGAAATGCGGGGTTGTCCAGTTTATAGCAATGGTATTGACAGAGAACTAGTGACACCTACAGGTGCGGCCATCGCCACTACCCTGGTTAAAGAATTTGGTTCGCCACCACCCATGACCATCAAGCAAGTAGGATTGGGCGCAGGGACGCTCAATTTACCCATCCCTAATATATTACGCCTGTGGATGGGCGAAAGCACCGAATTACAGTCTGATTTATCTAATTCTGGCGATACTAGCCCCAATTTAGAAACCATCACCGTATTAGAAACCCAAATTGATGACTTAAATCCCCAGGCGATCGGTTATGTGTTTGCAGCCCTGTTGGCTGCTGGTGCGTTGGATGTCTTTACTCAACCCATCGGAATGAAAAAGTCTCGTCCAGGGATTTTACTCACTGTTATCTGCTATCCCCAAAATTTACTCGAATGTGAAGCCATATTATTCCGCGAAACCACAACTTTGGGAATTAGACGCACTACCCAACAACGTGCCATCTTACAACGAGAAATTCAACCAGTAGAAATTGCCTATGGTCAAGTGCGGGTCAAGGTAGCATGGCAAGGACAATCAAACAATAAATGCATTGCTAATGTCCAGCCAGAATATGAAGATTGTGCAGAATTAGCTCGTAACCACAATATCCCGTGGCGCGAAATTCAACGGTTAGCGTTACAGAGTTGGTATGTGGCACATCAACACTAAGTAGGACGAAGTAAATAATTAGTAGTGAGGACTTTAGTCCTCAAATAAGCGGCTCTAGCCGCGGACTACGAAATGAATTTTAATTATTTTACATTGCTTAACATAGTTTGATTGTTTCTCGCCGACTTACTTAATTACTAATGAAAACCCCGGCTTCATAAAGAAAACGGGGTGATTTAATTCAGCTAAATTAGCCTGAAATAAAAACTATGAAAGATTAATCTAAATCTAAAGTTCTTTTCGCTGCGTCAGCTGTATCCTGGGCTTGGCGTTGGAGAGCAGTTGTAGTATCTTCAGCACCGCGTTTAACGTTCTTGCTCAAGTCTGTAGCCGCACGTCCAGTATTTTGTTGGATATTTTCTACTCCGCGTTGAGTATTTTGTTTGAGATTTTCTACTCCGCGTTGAGTACCTTTGGTCACACCTTCACCTAATTCTTCAGCAGAACTGCCGATATTATCACCTAGGCGCTTGACCCGTTTATCTAAGGGTGTACCTTCTTGAAAATTACGAATATATTCATCAGTACTGTCAACACCTTTTAGTTCCACATTTCTGCGGGCATTTCTCGCCAGTGCGTCAGCTCTGTCATTTGCTGCTTTTTCAGCGGCTTTAGCTCGAGGATCGACATCGCTAAAGTTGTTCATTCCACCCTGAGGCTCGTTGAGTTCGTAATTTTTGGTAGCATCGTACCGTTCAACATTAGGTGGTTGGGCGCTGGGCTGAGGTGGCTGTTGTGCGATTCCCGGACGATTACAAGCTTGTGCCATCAATAGAAATGTTGCTGCCAAAAAGACAGTTAACATTTTTACAGGACGGATACTTTTTAGCCAATTCATGACTCTTTTCATAGTGTTACTCCTTGAATGCTTGTTACTAAGTTAAACGTGAGATCAAACCAGAGAACCAAACCACAGTTCTATCTACGCACTGCCGGATTTGGTTGTAATTCCGGTCTGTTACTTGCTTCTTCTGCTTTGTCTGTCAAAAAGTCGGAAGCTTCTTGCACTGAATCTTGGACAGTTTCAATGCGCTCTTGAATACGAGTTCCGACACTGGGTTCTCGTTGAATAAAACCACCAGCTTCAGGTCTTTGAAAGTCTTTTTCAGTAATGATTGGCAATTCTCTTTCTTTTTGCAATCTACCTGCTGGTGTCTCGGCACCAGGGTAAAGTATTCCAGAGTCTTTATGTGCTGCAATCAATACTGAGAAATCGGACTGTAAACTAGCTCGATTATTTCCTTTCTCACCTTCGGCATCAATTACTTTTGGGTCGGTGGTCATGTGATATTTGGTATAGTTATCTCCACCGTTCTTATAAGGATTATTGGCGCCACCAGCTTGTACAGCAGGATTATTGGGATTTGCACCTTGAGGATTTGCACCACTACAAGCCGTGGTAACTATCAATAATAGACCAGCCATAAAAATAGTTAATATTTGGCGTAGTTTGAGCTTTTTCCAAAAAGCTATCACACTGTTCATCAAGTCCTCCTTATTACGGGAAAATAGGTTATTTGTTTGCTTAATATGTTTATTTGAATTTACAAGACAAATATTTAATAACCCTTATTAAGATTAGGAATAAATAAAATATTTCGCCTCTAGCGTAGGTCACATTCTCTTTGCTACTGAACGAGAAATTTTATCTAACTCTAGAGAGATATCTTTTTGCTAAGTATTTTGGGGACAACGATGAAGATATATTGATTTTTTATTCTTATTCAATAATGTATACATTGTAAAATGTCTTATATTATTAATCTCAGCCCTTAGCAAGATATTAGATATGTAGTTTTAATATACGTTTGGCAGGCTATCTTGGTTAATTAACCTAAATTTCTGGTTAGCAAAATCACCCTAAACATATAAGTTGTGATTATAATGATACATAGCAATAAATCCCTAAGATTACCAATTACAACATATCAAATAACCCGTAAAGCCCCTATTTAAACTGGATATGATGGTATGTATGGAATAGCAATGAAATTTAGTTTTATTTTGCTGGAATGATTGAAAACCCAAAATGGTAAGGATATGTAGAGGGCTATTATTATGGTTACTTTATCTTACTGTTACTTTTAACACACCTGCATTTGCCCAACAATTTATGAATCCCCAAGACATTCGCCTATTGATTGAACAAGCTAGAGATGCCTGGGTTACTCAAAATGCCGATGCGATCGCTCAGATGTTTACAGATGATGGCGAACTCATCCTACCTGGTCAACGTTGGCAGGGAAAACAAAGAATCCGGGAAGAACTTAGTGATTTTTCACAACAGTATTCAGATGTCAAAATAGATATCCACCGCATGATTATTCAAGACGACCAAGCAGCAGTGGAGTGGTACTATGAAGACACTGAAAAAGCAACAGGTCATCGTAATAAAGCTGATGATGTAATTGTGGTAGATTTCCAAGATGGCCTTATTAGTCGTTGGCGAGAATATTTCGACACCCAAACGCCCTTGACCAGATAAAATTAGCAATAAATATACCTTAATTGCTTTACTTGATAAATAAATTATCTAATGACAATTAAGGTACTTTTTCAACTTTAATTGAGTTAAGACAACACACGTTTACTACCTCAGACCGCTCTGATGAAGGGTTTCACCTTCCTCTGGTAGTAACAAAGTGGAAGAAGCGACAAAAACTCCACACCGTTATTGCCATTCATATGCACTGTTCAAACATCTGCCGTCGCTCTACTTCGATGTCTGATAATGGGCCACTGCGGCAAAACACCCAATCCAGTGCTGTTTATTCGTTATTGACTATAGAATAACTGCTTGCTAACAGTAAAAGCGTCATGCTTGAGTGGTAGTTATATTCACTCTAGAGATCTAATTAGACAACTTACTCATGTATATCAAACAGAGTAGGCACGCGATCGCCTCAGCATCCCTGTTCAGAATATAGTTAATATTACTTAATCCCTAACACAAGGGGCATAGGTGGCTGCTTGATCTGTTAAATTACCAAAATGATAAAGCAAATTTTACGCTGGTTAATTTTGGGCGGAACACTATTTTTTTTAGTGAAAGCCTTGAACAATCACTGGTCTGAAGTCACAGCTATCCAAATTGATGCAGTAGGATGGTCAATTTTAGCGATGGCCATAGGTGTCACTTTACTAGCACATACTTGGGGAGGCTGGATCTGGACTCAGATTCTCCAGGAATTAAATCAACCTGTGCCGACTTCACAGTTTGTTCAAGTTTACCTGAAAACGAATATTGCCAAATATTTACCAGGTAATGTCTGGCATCATTATGGGCGCATCGTCGCCGCGAAAAATGCTCAGGTTTCGGTTGGTGCGGCTACTTTAAGTGTGTTGCTAGAACCATTATTACTGGCGGCTGCTGCTTTAATTATCATTATTTTATGTGGTAGCCAATTTGCTGTTACTCATACGAATCTGGGCATACAAGCATTACAATTTTGCAGTTTGGCTGTGGTACTGTGTGCAGTTCATCCCTGGTTTTTGAATCCAGTAATTCGTTTGGTATCCAAATTAAAGGCGAAAAAGTCTGTAAATAACAGTCCA
This sequence comes from Nostoc sp. CCY0012, assembly GCF_963920855.1. Lineage (NCBI taxonomy): Bacteria > Bacillati > Cyanobacteriota > Cyanophyceae > Nostocales > Nostocaceae > Nostoc > Nostoc sp. CCY0012. The sequence goes on from NZ_CAWUDM010000022.1 coordinate 68,640, forward strand.
CCTATTGTTGCTTTCAAACTTAAGCGTTATCCTCTCAAACCCTTATTAGGTGAACTAGGTTTTTTAGTCTTGCGTAGCACTGGATTTATTCTAACTGTATTAGCGTTAACTTCCTTAAATATCAATCAAATACCTTTACTGCTAGGGGCGTTTAGCTTTGCATGGTTACTAGGATTTATTGTTCCTGGTGCGCCTGGTGGGTTGGGTGTATTTGAAGTCACTGCGATCGCCTTGTTGCAGCACCGCTTTCCATCTGCTGTGATTATTAGTGCGATCGCTTTATATCGACTTATTAGTATCATCGCTGAAACCGCTGGTGCAGGGTTGGCTTGGCTCGATGAACACTTGGCTAGGTCTTAAATTTTCATTCGAGTTCTATATGAGGCTGTACTTTATTCACGTACCTAAGAAAAATTAACAAATTTAAGTAATACTGACATTGTTAAAGAAACTCAAATATCTAAAAATTAGAACATCTGACTAAAATATAAAAATACTATATTTAACCATATCTTAACCCAAAATTAATCTTTTATTTGATTTGATCATCTTAGTTAATTGCTACCTTGATTGATGGATCATAATTTATTGTTGAAAGCTTGTTTATCTCAGTTAGCCAACTTAGGAATACTCACGGAAGAATGCATAAGGAAAAAATATTTTTATTCTATACAGCAACCCAAAAACCATGAAACGATAGAACTATGGGTATTTTTGGAATGTCAAGAGACAATTGAAAATTGGACTTGTGGGGTTAATTGTTTGATTTCTCCTGATTTCAATATCCAAGAATGTACTTTAGTTACTAAAGATATTGCAGGACATATAACTGAACAATTTCATTATTCATCACCAAAATTCCCTAGCTCCAAGGTAATTAAACTATATGACTACTGCTTTGATTCATAAAATAAAGTTGTCATTAGTCATTTCATCAAGGTTTCAGGCATATTCAAATTTTTTGACATGGTTCTGTTTATGACCGCTAACTTACATCATTTCTATATGTCTTCCCTCAATTGGGAAAATACACGATAAGCTTCCAAATTGCACTGAGTGTGACAAACTTGTTGATTTTTTGGCATTTTAATTAAGTTATAGTCCACATTTTCTGCATAAATGGCAAAAGTTATATTAAAAATTTCTATAAAATTAATTAACCACTTACATTCGTCGGCTGAATAATCTTGGTAGTAACTAATTAAATTTGCAATTCGCACTTCTAAATGACTACGGGAATTTTTGCAAATCAGAATAATTTTTAACAGTAAAATTACTAATGTAAGAGCATGACCCTGAGAAAGTAATAAAATAAATAATGGTGCAGGTTCCTGGTTATTATTAATAGTTAAAGAATCAATAACTCGGTTACAAATTCTCAGCAATAAGTGCTTGTGGATAATCTCATCTTCGTGTTCAATCTTCCAGGAAGATAAATTATTTGTCAATTCCTGATGCAAAATTTTTACTAATTCCTGGTTTCTCACAGAAAAAAATAAATATTTTATTATATTATCTTTAAAATCTTTTAAGTTTTGGTTTTGAGTTTGCTTAATAAATATATGAGCAATGTTTTCATAACTAAATACTCCTTTTTTTACGATAATCATTTTGATTAATCGCAAAACATTATCTCCCAATATACTGGGATTTTTATAGCGATTTTTACTTGAAGCAGTAGACTGAGAACGAGCAATATACATTGCTAATTCAAATTTAAATCTTTCTTTCATCTGCAAAGCAAGTATTCTCGCCGCCTCTTGTTGCTCTAGGGAATTATTAATATCAAAAGATTGAGCAACTAATAAATAAGCTGTATAACGAGTACTCCAATGTTCTTGGCTTTTTGCTTCATATTTATTAGCAAATAGCTTAAGTTCTTCATAGTCTTTACTGGAGACAAATCTTTTTAACCAATTTTTATAAATATCTAAGTTTTCATGATTATTTGATTCTTGTTTAGGAGAATATTTGGTAAACAAGTTAATCAATTCTTGAATATATTTGTGTTTTCTTTTAGATGCCCAATTATTTACTAAAATGTAGCAGCTTCGTTTAACAGTATTGCGAAATACATACTCGTCACTGAGATAATTAATTATATTGATTGCTGATAATTTATCTCCAATATTTATATCTAGACAGTCTATAAATAACCGTTTAAATTCACGTAAAACATCATGAGGTTGCCATGTATTGACAATTTCTACTAAATAATTATAAATTGCCTCCTCTTGTTTAATTTGCAAATTTAACTGCAAAGAGTTGGAATTAATAATATCTTCGTGTTTTTGAATATTCGGTAAACTGGTAGCGGTCATATTAGTTCTCAAGACAAATAAATTTTCTGTCCTATTGTCCTATTGGTATCAGCTTACCCTTGCTAGCCCATAGGATCAATCTATGTATTCAAAGATTCAGTAATGTTTAGAGATAATTTGATAAATTTACGGAGAACTCTAATTAAATATTAAATTTAGGCGGAAAAATTACGCAAAATTACTGAGATGCTACCAATGGTATTATGAAGATTATGACATTCGGTTATAACCCTTCCTTGATGAACAAGGATTTTTAAGAGTTTTGGGCTTCTCGTCCTGACAGATAAAGTGCATCAGAGCTTTTTCTATATGTAAAGTGTAAAGTGTGCGAGTCATCCAATCCAGGAGTTTCCCCGCAATGATCGCAGCCAAAGACAACGCCCCGCGCCTCACCCCAGACGAGTACTTTACCTGGGAAGCCACCCAACTGGAAAAACACGAATACATCGACGGCAAAGTTTACGCCATGAGCGGCGGTAGCATCAATCACGGTCGTATCGCCATCCGCTTCACCGCCATGTTCGACAGCCACTTAGAAAATACAGGTTGCATCACCGGAAATTCTGATGTCAAAGTCAATATCTTTGGCAGTAATAACTATACCTACCCAGATGCTAGTGTCACCTGCGACGGTCGGGACAAAACCACCACCGAATACATTACCTACCCCTGCTTAATCGTTGAAGTTCTCTCAAAAACTACCGAAGCCTATGATCGCGGGGGCAAATTCCGAATGTACCGCCAAAACCCAGCCTTAATTGATTATCTACTAGTCAGTTCCACCAGCATTGAAATCGACCTGTATCACAAAAACGATGCAGGAGACTGGTTGATTATCAACTACAAAGCAGGCGACACAATCGAACTCAAAAGCATTAACCTCAATTTCCCCATTGAACAAGTCTATCGCGGTTTAACCCTTGAAGCAGACAATGGGGAATAGAATCAAAATATTACCTACTACCAAAAATGCAATCATGACTCTCAACGATTTAACCCCAGTCCTCAGAGAACAGATCAAACAAATAGCCGCCCAGCATGGAGCTTTTAACGTGCGAGTCTTTGGTTCTGTCGCCAGAAACGAAGCCGACCAAAATAGTGACCTTGACCTAATAGTAGACTACGACCTAGATAAAATCAGCCTGTGGTTTCCCGTCCGTCTCATCCGCGAGCTAGAAGAATTACTAGGTGTAAAAGTTGATGTTGTCACCCCCACAGGACTTAAAGACAGAATCCGCACCGAAGTATTACAAGAAGCTCTTCCCCTATGAGAAACGATAGAGAAAGACTCAAAGACATTCAAGAAGCAATCGAGAAAATAGAAAAATACGCTCAAAGAGGTAAACAAGAATTTTTTGATAACGAACTAATTCAAAGCTGGATACTTCTACAGTTACAAATTATTGGTGAGGCAGCTAGGGCTATGACAATTCAAACCCATGAGCAATATCCAGAAATTAACTGGCGAGATATTATCGACTTTCGTAACTTATTGGTGCATGAATACTTTCGAGTGGATTTTAACATTATCTGGAAAATAGTCCAGCAAGAATTACCCATTCTCAAATATCAAATCAATATAATTCTTCAATAAATTAAACCCATTACCTAACGCCCAATATGCGAACCCTTAGTGGTGCAGAAAACTTTTTGGAGTCTCAAGTTGAAAAAACAGTAACAC
>NZ_CAWUDM010000023.1:0-72293 GCF_963920855.1 Nostoc sp. CCY0012
ATACAGTCAACACTGCCAGTTTTAGCCCCGATGGGCAGCGCATCCTCACCGCCTCTTGGGACTACACAGCGCGGCTGTGGGGCTTACAGGGCAAGGAAATTGCCAAGTTCCAGGGGCATGAGAGTATAGTCAATACTGCCAGTTTTAGCCCCGATGGGCAGCGCATCCTCACCGCCTCTAGGGACAACACAGCGCGGCTGTGGGACTTACAGGGAAAGGAAATTGCCAAGTTCCAGGGGCATGAGAGTATAGTCAACACTGCCAGTTTTAGCCCCGATGGGCAGCGCATCCTCACCGCCTCATCTGACAACACAGCGCGGCTGTGGAATGTGGAAAGTTTAGAGCAATTACTGGCGAGGGGTTGTGGGTGGTTGCGTAACTATTTAATTTATGCGCCGAATTTGAGTGATGCTGATCGGCAAGTTTGTAAGAATTAGGGAGTGGGGATGAGGGGGATGGGATTTGATGTAAAGAAGCGATAGGACTTACGCACTCGCTAGGAAAATCAAGGCTTTGAGATTGCTAGAGCCTCCGGCACGCTACGCGGTAAGCGCAGCCATGCCCGTTAGGGCTTTACCCTACGGTCGCAATGACGAAAATACGTGGTTGGTTACGTAAGTCCTGACTCAGTTTACATGGAGAGAGTTAGGCGATGCTGCAAAGGAGCGGCTATGACTCTGACAATCTAAAGATACTCACGTAAGAAATCAAACGGATCATCTTCCCAACACGGCTCAGGAGTCAGCCATAGCAAATTGCTTCTGATGTCAGCTTCAATGTCATCACTGTCTTCCCTGTCGAATAGTTCTGTCATAGCTTTCCAGTCACGTTCTCTCAGGGACGTAAACGGTGGCGCATATACCTGTAAGTTGGTTGGGTAATTCACACGCGAGATTTGATTGAACTGCCGCAAAAATTAATCTCACGGCTGGGAAATATTTACATTTTAGCTTTGGACACTAGAGAGAGGCTAGTGCCGCTGGAAGTGAAAAAGCAGGGGGGCAGGGAGCAGGGGGCAGGGGAGAAAAACCACCTACAATTCCACTCGGCTTTAAACCTTATCTTTTTGTCAAAAGGAGCCAGTGTGTTGGCTACGGTGTCCACACGAGTCTTATCAAGTTGCCTAAAAGCGTTTCGATCCCCCCTAACCCCCCTTAAAAAAGCTACGGTACACAAGTCGTATCAATTTGCCTAACAGTGTTTCGATCCCCCCTAGCCCCCCTTGAAAAGGGGGGAAAAGAATCAAAGTCCCCCTTTTTAAGGGGGATTTAGGGGGATCAATCCGCAGCACAAAGATGTGTGTACACCGCAGCTTATCCCCAGAGAGGGAGTTCCTCAGCCCCGAAATAACAAAGTTTTGTATATTTTTTATAACCAGATAGCTGAAAACCTGTTTAATTACAGTTATTTTCACGTAATTAGTGATTTCTTTAACACAAGGATGGCTACAATCTAGGAGAAACAAAATCCAAGAGTATGGCAGATGCTCACGCAGCTATTGCAGTGGCTTAACAAGTTTTCAAACCACCCCGTTGGTAATAAGCAGAGTCGTTCATTAAAGGCTGCAAGGGTAGAAACGGTGGCAGAAACCCCCCCAGATCTGACAAATGCAGATCTGGAAGTTTTGTTTACCCAGATGTTAGCAGGCGTGCAACAAGGCCGGGGGCAACAATGGGTAATCCAGTATCTGCAACGCATGGAAGATCGCATCAGTACTGAGCGGTGGATCGATTGGCTCCTGATATTTGGCGAAAAAATGCTGTTATCACGGACTCCCAATCATGAGTTAGCAACCCAGATGGTGCAGCTAGGTGAACTGAGAATTGGCAAAGTTGGTGAACTTGCTTATGAAATTGGTTTCCGGGTGTTAACAGGTAACTTAGGCGAAGAAGACGAACAAAATGAAGAGCCAGCATTTGCAATTACAGATTTCGTCACTGTTGACGGTGAAATAAACACCCCTGGACAAGATTTGATCCGTGACTTAGGCGAATTGTTATGGGAATATGACGAACCAGAATTTACCTACGCTATACCTGAAGCCATACCTGAAGCCATACGGGAAATAGCTACTCCTGAGGAAACATCGACTGAAAATGTGGAAGAGGTAATCTGGGAGTATGCAGCAGCTGAAGTGGAAATTCCCCCAGAAATACCCCTTTTAAATCCGGCCGAAGAAGACGTAATCGGCAACTTGGGTGAACTGTCATTGGAGTACCGAGGGGAAAAAGCTGATATCACCAAACCAACTATCGAAACAGTCATAGTTTCTTCCCGAGGCAATTGGGAGCAAACTTGGGCGAATTTAGAGCCAAATGTGGCATATACTTTGGATGAGTTGTTGGTCAGGTTGGATCAAAGTGCCAATTTAGTGCAACAGTTGGCGGCTAATTTAGCAGTTCCCACCAGTCAACCTGTAGTGATCTCCACTGAGGAATCAAGCCAGGCGCAGACGTGGTTTTATCAAGGACTCCAGCAAGCGAAAGCCGGTGATTTAACAGGAGCGATCGCAGCTTATGATAAAGCCATCGCCATTAATCCCCAGTCCCATGAATACTGGTTTAATAAGGGCTTAAATTTATTTCACTTAGAAAATTTTACCGAAGCGATCGCCGCTTACGACCAAGCCATAGTCATCAAACCCGATTATTACAAAGCTTGGTATAACCGGGGTGGCACATTGGGTGAATTAGGAGAGTTTGAAGCCGCCATCGCCGCTTTCCATCGCGCTACAGAGATTCAACCCAAGAACCCAGAAGCCTGGTCTAGCAAAGCTTTGGCGTTACTCAAGTTAGGGCAAATCAAAGAAGCAATTGCCAGTTATGACCAAGCATTAGTTCTGGAACCAGAAGATTCGGAAAACTGGTATTACCGAGGTATAGCTTTGGGTGTAGATGGACAATACCCAGAAGCGATCGCCTCCTATGATAAAGCTATCGAAATTCAACCAGATTTCTACGAAGTGTGGATTGACCGGGGCGTAGTGCTGTTTAATTTAGGACAGTGGGTAGAAGCGATCGCCTCCTGGGATCAAGCCCTATCAAATCAGCCAGACTTTTATTTGGCCTGGTACAACCGGGGTATAGCCTTAGACAACTTAGGAAGACGAGAAGAAGCGATCGCCTCCTATGACAAAGCCATAGCCATCAAACCCGACTTTCATTTAGCTTGGTACAATCAGGCAGTAGCCCTGTTTCATTTAGCACAATTTGCCGAGGCGATCGTGGCCTATGACAACGCCTTGCAAATCAAAGCCGACTACTGGGAAGCTTGGATTGGTCGAGGAACCGCTGTCGGACATCTCAGTTCCGATACTGCATTAAATGTATCAACTAGCATCACTGAATTTAACTCTGCCTTACAGCAAGGCGGCTATGAAGGCAAACTAGCCAGCTACGACGAAGGATTACAGCATATTCGCCCCGATACCCACCCAGAAGGATGGGGTAGACTGCATCTGGCAATGGGCAATACGCATTACGAACAAGGGCTGCAAAATCCCACATCGCGCTATTATTGGTGCCAAGCAGTAGATGAATATTATCAGGCGTTGTTAACCCTAACAACAGAAGATTTTCCCCTGTTGCATCTAGAAGTTTTGCAATATCTGATTAAAGCACTGGTGGGTGTCAGAGAAACAGAGCCAGCACAAGAATTACAACAACGTGCCACAAATTTACTGGCACAAATGCTCAACGAATCAACACGTTCACCAGAAAGCAAAAAACAACTAGCACTCAAATTTGCTGGTATTGGGCAATTAGCAGTTGATTTAGCTGTAGATTGCGGTGACTTAGTAGAAGCCTGGGAAATGGCAGAACAAGGCAAAAATGCTTGTTTAACCTGGCTACTATCCCATTGGCAAGAAGAAATTGACTCGCCCTACTATAGTTCAGTTCAACAGCTACTCAATCCCCACACAGCAATCATTTACTGGCATATTAGCCCGGTAGCCTTACACACTTTTATCATTAAAGATCAAGCACCATCACCCATCTTATTATTTACACCCATACAAGATGTTGGCACCATCTCCGAATTACCTCTACCCGAAGCAGTCAGACGCTTAATCGAATTTGAAGATTGGTTAAAAGAATGGCATCAAGTTTACCAGGAATATTCCAGCCAAGCCCAAGATCAACACAGCAAAAGTAATCATTCCTGGCGAGTAAATATGGAACCAAGGTTGTTGCAACTGCACAACATCCTGGAAATTACCACCATTAAACAGGAACTTGAAGGCATTTCCCAACTGATATTAATTCCCCACCGAGACTTACAAACATTGCCTCTCCATCATCTGTTTCACCTGCCTACGCCATCGTTGGCAGAAGTCTCAAATTTCACCATTACTTATTTGCCTAGTGTGCAAATAGGATTATCTGTGAAACCTGAAAATCAATGGCAATGGTCACAGCAAACGTTACTCAGTGTAGAGTATCCGAGTAATACAAATTATCCCCCAGTCAAATATGCAAAACTGGAATCGGAAATTATTAGTCAGATGTTTAATAATTCCCGACGTATCCAGGAATCGCAAGCCACCAAAAACGATGTAGAAACCGCCTTAGTTGATAATTACAATATTTTTCATTTTACAGGGCGTGTGACAAATAATTATCATGAACCGCAAAAATCAGCTTTAGAATTGGCGGGTGAAGATACAATCACTTTAGAAGAAATTTGCCAAAAATCTCTTACTAGTTACAACCTGGTTACTCTCTCAGCTTGTGAAACTGCAACTTTTAGTAATCAAAATTTAACTACCGAATATGTCAGTTTAGTTAATGCTTTTCTCTGTGGGAAAATTCCTCACGTAGTCAGTACCCTCTGGGCTGTAGAATCATCTGCTAGTGCCTTAGTAATGATCGAATTTTATCGACGACTACAGGAAAACAAATCACCAGTTACAGCTTTAGCAGAAGCGACGACCTGGCTTAAAGAATTAACTGCAATGGAACTAACAATTTGGTATGAAAATTTATTAAATAACTTGCATCCTGATGAATTAAAAATTCGGGCTTATTTAGCAACATATCTATATAGAAGTAGTAAAATGATTCCCGATAAAAAGCTTTATAGTCATCCTTACTATTGGGCAGCATTCATAATTGCAGGTAATAACAATTCGTAATTCGTAATTCATAATTCGTAATTAATAAAATGGTGCTTTACGCTCTATCTACTGGACTGATATAGCTAAAATATTGCATTAAATTTATCTTGTAGGATGGGCAGCTCGCTCTGTTGACATCTGGGCATCGGCCTTAACTTGACACCAATGGCGTCTCGCCCGTCCGGTACAGGCAAGATGCCCGCACTACAAGAGTTATATCTATTTTTAGTCGTGTCACGCTACTACGGTGTACACATAAGTCGTATCAACAAGAGGGGAGACTTTGATCAAAGTGTTACAAAATCGCGTTGCTACCAAAATATTGTGAAAGCACTGGTCACAATTGCGGGAAACTAAAAACAGATCTAAAAGGAAAAGAGAACCAAATGAGCTGGACTAAAGTTCTTGCAGCAGATGCCCTGGCCCCTGGTGGGCGACAAGTGGTGAAAGTTGGTACACGCAAAATTCTACTGTTGAACCACGAAAATCAGCTTTATGCCGTAGATAACACTTGCCCACACCTAAAAATGCCCATGAAAAATGGGAAAATCACCGAAACTGGGGCCATTGTTTGTCCCATACATCGCAGTGCATTTGACCTCAATACTGGAGAGGTACAAACTTGGTGTCCTTGGCCACCCGGTGTAGGTAAAGTATTGGCAATGGTTTCACAACCAAAGACACTGCCGGTGTTTCCCACACGCGTAGAAGAAGGCAGTATTTGGATTGATTTACAAGAAGGATAATAGCCTTTGTATTAGTATAGCGATCGCCTAGAAAAACTCAACTCCAACTTCAGGCGATCGCTCGTCTTTTTGTCCCTCACTTCCTACTCCTCATATGTTTGAGAAACAACCAGAAACCTTACAGCAAAGGGTAAAACAGTTAGCCACTCAAGCCATCCAACAATCGAACCCAACAGCATGGTTTGATGTGTTGTACAGCGAATCTCATGGTGATGTCACACAAATTCCTTGGGCAAAGTTAACCCCACATCCTTATCTACAAGATTGGTTGACTACTCATAACCCCCAAGGTGAAGGACATTCAGCCCTAGTCATTGGTTGTGGTTTAGGAGATGATGCAGAAGCTTTGGCAAACAAAGGATTTCAAGTCACCGCCTTTGATATTTCCCCCACAGCCGTTAATTGGTGTCAGCAAAGATTTCCTGATTCTTCTGTGAACTACGTAGTTGCAGATTTATTGGCCCTACCCTCCCAATGGCATCAAGCTTTTGACTTAGTTGTAGAATCTCGAAATATCCAGGCTTTACCCTTGAGTATACGCTCAACCGTCATTGCATCCGTTGCTTCTGTAGTTACAGCCCAAGGCACCTTATTAGTCATTACTCGTTTTCGAGAAACCGAACTAGTACCTGAAGGGCCTCCCTGGCCGTTATCTAATTCTGAACTCACCCAGTTCACAGAATTGGGTTTAGACGAAGTTAGCCGTGTTCTCTTTTATGAACCTGAACGGGTTGACATTCAACAACTGCGGATTGAATATCAAAGGCAATCTTAGCCCCTAGCCCCAACAAGGTAAATTTGCGCGACAATAAAGGTAGATAAGTCTGCAAATGGAGGTGTAAAATGATTTACAATTTTCCATTGTCTGAACCTGCCAACTACCTGATAGTCAAACTCAGCATCCTAATCTTGGTACTGCTAGTATTTTTGGTAGTTTCTGCTGCTCCAGCCGTTTAGAAATGTCCTCAAAACGCCAGACTCCCTCATATTTGGAGGTGAGATGATGCAAAGTAGAAACAATCTTTTGCAGATAGGCGCAGTTTTTACAGCATTACTTGTAGGGTGCCTAATTTCCTACAGTCAGGTTAAGAGTCAACAAATTGGATTATTTACCCAGCGCAACTTTTGGCTTGCAGCCAATTCTACTAATATTGCCAACTTAGCAGATGGTAACTACCAATTTTGTAGTCAAACAGATCCTCAAGATTGGCGAGATGGGGCTGGAGTGTGTCTAAATTTCACGAAAACGGGAAATCACGTTGATGGATATTATGGCTATCCCCATTCCAGCCATTTTATCTGTCTGCGAGGAACTGTAGAGAGAAATAAGATTACTGGTGAAGCTTTAGAAATATTGTGGGATCACAATCAGCAACATCAAATACCCAAATCTGCATTCCCGTGGGATTCAGAGGGGCGCTTAACACTCAATCAAGGAAATATCATGCCTACTTTTAATCAAGGTGAAGATGCTACTGAGATGATTTTGTATCGTAGTGCTGTACTCAATATTGAGGGATTTCATCAATATAACAGTCCTCGGATGACACCTCCATCTCAATTGTGTGAGTGGAAGTTAACGTAGCCAATTAACTTGCATGATCCCAGTCACTGAGTAACTCATGTTGTTGCTGGATCTTTTTTGGCTTGCGGAGTGGCACTTTTGGACTACCAATATCCATGCGATCAAAAGACTGTTGTTTCCTTTTAGGTGACTTTTTTTCTGGGGTTGGGGTATGAATCTGTGTAGTTGTCATCATGTAAATTAATTGGTAATTAAAACTTGTGAGCACCAATTTATTACATCAATTTGCAAACGGCAAATTTCTGAAGACAGAGATTTCGGTGTTTGAAAGTAGTTTTTTTGTCTTTAAGGCACATCCGTCTTACTATCGCAACAATGTTCACCCTCTAAAGATTGATTATTCTTTAAAGAGTAAGTAAATATAGGACTCCTATTTAATTATTGAAAAAACTCTGTATACTCAAAAAATCTTCTTTCCTACTCCCCACTCCCTACTCCCCACTCCCAGCCTACGCAAATAAGTTCAGGAATCAAACCGGATTCCTATATATGGTTATTTGCAGCATATTTATTTCAATTCTCTAATCCCAAAACTAAGATAAGAAAGATCTAAAATTAATCAGTGTTACTTTATACTATTTTCAAATCATATAGTCGTTATACTTATGTTTAGGTTCTACCTGGGAATTAGGAAGTGGCTCTGCCACTTCTTTTTATTATAGTGATAGCTTTTTCTCATCTACTGAGGTATAAATTTATCTTTTTACCCCTAGCTACACTGGGAAATAAACTCCCCCCATAGGTCACTCCAGAGAGCAAGACTATCACCCAGTCAAACCAGAATTATTAATCATTAGACATACTATCTCGAGACATGGTATCACGCCATTTCTCGCGGGGTTCTCTGATATCGCCATTGTGCGATCGCGCTAATTGCCAAGTCCCCCACATAAGTGATTTTTGTCTTTCCAGATGGTCAATAAACTCCATAATGGGCTGATCTGCCTTGATGGGGGTTTTCACATCAAACTGAATCATTTGGGGCTGAATTTCACCCTTAAGAAAAGATGCACCAAGTATCTTAGTTAGCTGCAACACAACTCGATTGCATAAACCACCAAAAATCCCGCGACGTTTTTTAGTAATCAGTATCATCTGACCTTCAGATTTACCCCCTTCCAGCAGACGCACGGCAAATATAATGTGAACATGGAAAAAATCAGGGCCAATGGTCACCATGCCCGTGCTACCGTACCAATAGCAAATATTGTAAGTAATATGTTTGCTGAAGGGACGAATCAGCTTGAATAAAAATGAATTGCCTCCAATACGTGTAGTATTGTTGAAAATAATCGCATTTGGATTAACTTCTTGTTTTTCAAAGACAACTTCTGATGATAATTTGCGACCGATGTTGAGGTGCTGAACATCAATAGCATGAATCATCACAGAATTAGGGTGATAATTCATCACAAATTTGGCACCAAAAGCTACATCATAGTCCTTGTGTTCCAACTCTAAAATAAAGGGTATGGGTTGTTTAGGAAGTTCTCCAGTCCACACCCAAATTAACCCGTATTTTTCAGCAGTGGGCCAAGTTTTTAACTTAATGGGTAGCGGCTCATGCAAACATGGAATATCAACACAAAATCCTTGAGCATCAAACGTCCAGTGATGGGAAAAACACCGCAGTTCATTACCTTGCACTTTTCCCTTAGCTAAGTGAGCGCCCATATGCGGACAGTAAGCATCAACGGTAACAGCTCTTTTATCTTTACCGCGGTAAATCGCTAATTCTTTACCCAAAACTGTGACAGACTTAACCTCACCTACCCGCAGATTTTTGGATGGTATGACCCAATACCATCCCTCAATAAATCGCTCTGGATTGTTGAAGATTCGAGGTTGACTATTTGAACTAACATTCTGCGAGTTAACATTCATTTTCAGAGTTTCACCTGAAGTGAAGCGGTTAATCTAGAAGTAGCATAGTGATTTGCAAAAAACAGTTACTTTCAGTACGAGAAAAAAAGAGGCTAGGAGATAGGGAGTGGGGAGTAGGGAGTCGGGGCTAAAGTAATGTATTTAATGTAGATGAAAAATGCTGTAATTCATTATTTTTTACTCATATCTCAAATCTGTTGATGAATAATAAAATATGTAATAATAATTACTAGAGTTGGGGAAAATCTGCCGTGTTAACTCAGGATAAACAACTACTTTTAATTGGTCAGGTAACCAATCTGAGTGGGATTCCTATCAGAACAATTCGTTATTACGAAAGTGTCGGTTTAATAGCATCATTAGGTCGCACAGAGGGAGGATTTCGTCAGTTCTCTACAGATGTGCTGACTCGCCTAGCCTTTATTAAAAGGGCGCAAAACTTAGGATTAAGTCTAGAAGAGATTCGAGATATTCTTCAGGTTTATGACCAAGGACAACCCCCTTGTGGTGACATCAAAGAAAAGTTAGAAGAAAAGCTGTTACAAATTGATCACCAAATTAAGCAGCTATTTACCTTACGCTCGGAAATTGGGGAGTTGCTGTCGGGCTGGAAGAATACACATGATAAACAAGAAGATACTATTTGCCCGATTATCCAAAAAGATTAATCCTCGGAAAGTAGGAGTTTGAAGCTATGTGAGGGGCGTGCCACTGCAATCTATTATCACCTGGAGGGAACTACAATAATGGTGATTGATTCCTGTGGCTAGGGATTAATCATGCGATCGCTGTACGGAACTGCGATCGCTTCTCTAATTTTTTATGGTTCTTGGCGTTGGGTTTTTGCTTTGCTAAACAGAAACCACCAAAGTTCTAGTCCAATTAACGCTAAACCACCAATAGTCACCCCAACTTTCAATTCTAAGGGTTGTTCGATAGAGCGAAATTCCTGTGTATGTTCTGATGAGTGTGTGGGCATTGCTACTGATATACTTGCAGTACTGAGAATTAGCCCGCAAGCCGTCAGACTGGCCCACAAGAGTTTTTTGTTCAACATATTTGGTGGGAGAATTTCAAGAGATGGTTTTGGGTTGAAATTTACGTAATCTCAGGGCATTTGTCACCACAGATACCGAAGATAAAGCCATTGCGGCCCCAGCAATAATCGGATTGAGTAACCAGCCCAAGAAGGGAAAAAGGATTCCCGCTGCTACAGGAATACCGATGATGTTGTAGATAAAGGCAAAGAAGAGATTTTGGCGAATATTGCGAATGGTAGCCCTACTGAGTTGAATCGCTGTGACAATTCCTTGCAAGTCTCCCGATATCAGCGTAATATCGCTAGCGGCGATGGCCACATCTGTGCCTGTCCCAATGGCAATTCCCACATCTGCTTGGGCTAAGGCTGGGGCATCATTAATGCCATCACCCACCATGGCCACAATATAATCATTTGAGGGTTTTTTCCCTAGTCCCTCTTGCAGAGATTGAATCATCGCCGCCTTTTGATCTGGGCGTACTTCCGCAAAAACTCGCTGGATGCCAACTTGCTGGGCGATCGCCTCCGCAGTTTTGCGATTATCTCCGGTAAGCATCACTACCTCTAAACCCAGTTTTTGCAGTACTTTTACGGCTGCGGCTGAGGAAGGTTTTAGGGCATCGGCAATACCCATCACACCCTGAATTTCGCTATTTACAGCCAGAAAAACCACAGTTCTTCCCGCAGCTTCCCAGGTATCTTTATACTGCTGGAGTGAGTCAGTATGGATGCCTAGTTCTGTCATCCAGCGTTGTGTACCGATTTGTACCAGGCGATCGCCTACAACAGCTTGCACACCACTACCCGCGACAGCGGCAAAGTTATTGACTTCCGTTAAACTCACCTCTTGGGATTGGGCATATTTCACCACCGCTTCTGCCAAGGGATGTTCAGAATTACGTTCCACAGAAGCCGCCATCTGGAGAAGTTGGAGTTCATTATGATTAGCTGTGCCGTTAACAGATACAAAATCTGTAACTGTGGGTTTTCCTTGCGTTAAGGTGCCAGTTTTATCGAGGACAATAATTTGGATTTTGTGTGCTAATTCTAGGCTTTGGGCATCTTTAATTAAAATGCCATTTTCTGCACCTTTGCCAGTACCGACCATAATTGATGTGGGCGTAGCTAAACCCAAGGCACAAGGACAGGCGATAATCAACACACCCACCGTAGTCATAGTTGCCAGGGTAAAGTTACCCATAAAATTAAACCAGATCACAAAGGTGGCGATCGCAATGGCAATCACCGCCGGGACAAACCATCCCGTCACTTGGTCTGCTAAACGCTGAATCGGTGCTTTAGAACCTTGGGCTTGCTGCACTAATTTCACAATTTGCGCCAAAAACGTATCTTTACCAACTCGTGTCGCCCGAAACTGGAAACTACCAGTTTTATTGATAGTCGCCCCAATCACCTCATCCCCTGGTTGCTTCTGGACTGGTAAACTTTCACCAGTCACCATGGCCTCATCTACCGTAGAAGCACCTGCAATCACCTCACCATCTACAGGAATCTTTTCCCCAGGACGCACCAAAACCACATCATTGATTTTCACTTCGGTGATGGGAATATCCATTTCCACACCATCACGAATAACTCTGGCGTTTCTAGGTTGCAGTCCAATGAGTTTATGAATAGCTTCAGAAGTTTTCCCCCTAGCACGATGTTCTAATAACCGCCCCAGGAGAATTAAAGCAATTACAGTCACCGAAACTTCATAATACACATGAGGAATCAAGCCCTGAGCCACAAAAAACCCTGGGAACAAAGTCACAAACAAAGAATATAGATATGCTGCCGTGGTACCCACAGCCATCAAAGTATCCATTGTTGCTGTGCGATGTTTCAGGGCTTTCCAGCCATTCACATAAAAAGTCCAACCACACCAGAACTGCACAGGTGTCGTTAAAACTAGCTGCACCCAATAATTATGGAGAAATGCGGGAATAAACGGCACATTAAGCCCAGTCATCATGGGTATAGCGCCAACAAAGATGATAATGCCGATGACACCTGCAACTATAACTTTAAGAGTCAGTTCACGGTCTTCTGCTAACTTAATAGCTTTTTCAGCATCATCTTCTGCCGCAAAAATGTCTTCTTTAATTAAAGAAGACGAGTATCCAGCCGCATCGATAGCAGCCTGGATAGTCTGCAAATCAGTTTGTTGATGGTCATAATTAATTGTGGTTTGCTCCGCACCAAAGTTAACGTTGCAGTCAATCACCCCTGGAACCGAGCGAATTGCTTGGTCGATGTTGTTTGCACAAGAGGCGCAACTCATACCTCGAAGTTTGAGTGTGAGAGTATCCATGTTAATTAAACCGCTGTGACTGATGTAAGGTAAGAATTAGAAGTTGCATCCCATGAGGTCAGTTTTAGGAAGCTGGATAGCCAGCCGCAGCTAAAGCATCCTTAATTGCGGTTTCTGATGCTTGAGTCTCTACACTCACAAGTTTGGTTTGTGGATCAGCTTGAACGTTGGCATTGGCATCAACCGTTTTTACTGCATTAGTAATATTGTTTGCACAAGCTGAACAAGCCATGTTGGGAACTGTAAGTTGGAGTGTCATAGATTTACGGTATTGAATAAAAATGAATAGCAGCCAGCAAAGTTAGCTCGGAATTGGTATTAGCCATTTTGATGGTTGTAGGGGTACATCTTGGCTGTAATCAGCAAATAGAGTTTGGCTTCTACTGATGATTGGCTGAGATTTACCTTACATTTATCCTAAACTCTCCAGCCAACTAGAGAGTCTATCAGAGTTTACAAGTCTTTAAAATTCCAACTTTTTTTAGGGATTAGTAGCAATACGGGTCAGTTAGAGCCAAAAACCTTAAATAGAGTAGGTTGGGTTGTTCGCGCTAGCGTTGCGGAGCAATGGAACGAAACCCAACATTTTCGGGGATTTGTTGGGTTTCGCTATCGCTTAACCCAACCTTGTATATTGAGAGAAGTAGTGTTAACGCGACTTAAACACTGTTTGGTGGCAATTTGATTATTTTCAGCCTGTTCGGTGACAAATAACGCCCCAGTTGATTTGTCGTGGCAGTAATTATATTTATGTAATTAAGTGCTGAGGATTACATTACTGAGATTATTTTTCTATCTCAATTGAGTCAAGAAGAAATGTATAGGCACCGCATCTCCAGCCTAGTAGCAAGACCTATCTTTGATCTCAGCCAGTCATGCTTTACAGTACACGGCATTTCAGCCCTAAATAAAATCCCCTAGTACTGACCAGGGGAATTAATCTGTAATATGCCATCAACTACTCTATTCCTGGACAACATGATCGCATTGATCACACTTTAGTGCATCCGTGTATATGTAACTAATACATTAAATCGATGCTTTTTATGCAATCAAGTAGTAATAACAGGCATATGGTTTCTCTATAACGGTAAGTTGGCCATATAAGCCAGAGAAAAAGACATAGCTGAAGGCTTCATTTCAGACCAGAAGCTAGACACATCTTGGTGAATAACTTCAGGTGGCTGACTTGTTGGTGGGTTTGTCTCCAAAGCAAACTCCATCAGACTCACCCAATGAGTTATGTCCACTTCATTTGGCTGATAGGCGATCGCTATCGATGCTGCACTATAATTTATCCGCACACCTATAACTTGGATATCTGTTTTAATTAACTTCTCCAGTCGTTTACCGTAGGCGCGATCTTCGGCTAACAAAGGTAAATGAAACCTAATCCTACCGGGTATAGCATGGGCAACACTATAAATAAGCTTTGGGTGAGAAGTGAGGCGATCGCTTGTTGCTACAAAAGATGAAGTAAATTTTTCTACATCAAGCAAAGACAATTGTGGTTCTAGATAGTTAATTACCCGACGAGTTGCATCGGCGGTAATCATATAGACGGGAATGGCGGCAAAACCATGTATTCCTAGTCTTCCCGTCACCGCTAACCCTGTGATTAAGGGAATCAAAGAAATGGACTGCTCTTGCCAAAAATCTAAGGATTTCCACTCAGCCAAAGCATCTATATTGCTAACTGGAGATACTTGAACATCAAACTCTTGAAGTATCTCTAGCATTTGTGGCAATGACAACACAGTTGCATCAAATTTAACTACTAAACAGCCTGTTTGTTGATTGGCAGTAACTGCTTGCACACCTTGATGCTGCTGTAAATTTTGAGATATAGTTTCTAGTTCCGAGTAACAGCTATCATCAGTAGCGCGGATACGTATACGCCCGTTAGTTGTATGGACAATTTCTAATTTACCAGTGGCAAGTTGCTCTTGAGGCTGGTCAACTTCTTGGCTAGTATTTTGATCCACCTGGATTTGATCATTTTGACCTTGAGTAGAGATTTGCAACTGCGGACTCAACTTCCGACTACTGATAGTTCTTGCCATTTTATCGATGAACTGCACCAAAACTTAAGGCTAACAGTAGGTTAAATATAACTATATGCTTCAGTGTCAAGTCTCTTTCTGGAGAAATACTTTCACTAATGGGATCATTTATTTCTGGGAGTTCCCTAAATAACAAAAGTTTTCTCCCTCATCCCTCTGTAATTAAACGTTTTTGGTATTCATCCTCAGTCATCATATCCAGGGAATTTTCTAGACGATCTACAAACACCAGACCATCTAGATGATCATATTCATGTTGAAATATCCGTGCGACAAAATCAGTAAATTCTTGCTTTTGTAACTTGCCATTACGGTCAGTATATGCAACTTCAATTTTCTCGTATCTGGGAACTAAACCGCGAATCCCCGGAACACTTAAACAACCCTCCCAACCTTTAACAGTTTCCGTAGAGTGAGAAATTATTCTGGGATTGATCATGGCTGTTGGTTCCATTGTTGGGGCGTGGGGATACCTCAAATTAGGGCGGGAAGCCACAATAAATAAACGATAAGATGCCGCAACCTGAGGCGCAGCGATTCCCACACCGTTAGCCTTGGCGACGGTTGCAGTCAAGTCATCAATAAGTTTTTGAATATGTTCATCTTGAATATCGTCCACCCATGCAGCTTTTTGCCGCAGTATGGGATTACCTAATTGGATAATGGGCAATTCATTCATGGTGACTCCTGGAGAAATGAGATAAGTGAAATTACACAATCATCCTTGTTGTCGTGGTGGCAAAGGTTCAGGACGAACAGCGACTGGTACACTTTGCCCATTGCGTTCTACTTGTATTTGTAACGGTACACCTATGGTGCTATTTTCTACTAGCCTTTGCACTTCTTCAATTTTAGTCACAGGTTGGTTATTAATACTTTGAATCACATCACCAGCACGTAGCCCAGCCACAGATGCGGGAGAACGAGGCACGATACTAATTAATAAAACACCTTCATTTGCGGATAAATTAAAGCGATCGCCTATTCTATTAGCTCTGGTATTAATTCTTTCTTTCAGTTCTGGCGTTAGTGTCGCCATTTGCACACCCAAGTAAGGATGATCTACCCTACCTTTGGCACTTAATTGCTGAGAGATTCTTTGTACTGTGTTGATGGGAATGGCAAAACCTAACCCTTGAGCGCCACGGATAATAGCTGTATTCATGCCAATTACTTGACCACGGGCATTTAATAAGGGCCCACCAGAATTACCAGGGTTAATGGCTGCATCAGTCTGAATATAGTCAACCCGCTTATCACTAGCCCCAATATCACTACTAGAACGGCCTGTAGCACTGAGAATACCCGAAGTAACAGTATTATTCAACCCCAAGGGATTACCAATGGCAATTACCGCCTCTCCCGGTTGCAAGGTATCAGAATCACCCATAGGCAAGGTGGGCAAGTTATTAGCTTCAATTTGGATTAATGCCACATCTGTAATTGGATCTTCACCCAGGACTTTACCCTCAAAGGTTCTCCCGTCCTTCAGCGTCACAGTTACAGCATCAGCACCGTCTATCACATGAGAATTAGTTAAAATTTGCCCTGAAGAATTAATAATAAATCCCGAACCACTACCTTGCTCAACTCGCTGTCTCGGCTGTAATGTTTCTGCGTCCCCAAAAAACCGCCTAAAAAATGGATCATTAAATTCGGCTGGTACACGAGAAGTGACTGTTCTTGAAGAATCAATCCGTACTACTGCATCTCCCACCTGTTGTACAACTGAGACTACAAAGTTAGGATCTCCAGATGCGGCGATAATTGGAGGTGGAGCCATTGCCGGACTGTTATTGTTTGTATTTTGGGCGCTAACCTGAGACTGCGGCTCGTTTATTTGCGACTCAAAGGTTTTGCCAGGGAGGAAAGAACAGCCCCCAATAGACACCACTGCTACCCCACCCAATAGCATCAAATTGATCCTACTGCTGGAGTTTGTCCTGCGGCCCCAACTCCAGGT
The DNA here is from genome assembly GCF_963920855.1 of Nostoc sp. CCY0012. NCBI lineage: Bacteria > Bacillati > Cyanobacteriota > Cyanophyceae > Nostocales > Nostocaceae > Nostoc > Nostoc sp. CCY0012. Next base: position 16,711 of record NZ_CAWUDM010000023.1, read on the forward strand.
ATCAATATTGGGGATTTCCCTGTTATGCTCTGTTATCTTCATGTGTTTTTATATCTCCGTGCTGCTCCGTGAGTGCTAGGATCTTCCCTACCGGGTATGTCCCAAAATAATTTCCGGTCTAGAACTGATCAATATTAGTGCTTACTTATATCTTCTATTGTGACGATTAGCAGCAAAGGCGGTAAATAATGGAAATTCCCATTGACAGTTTATGGAGTCAGGTGCTAGAGCGTCTACAGTTAGAGTTATCACGTCCCACCTTTGAAACTTGGATCAAAACTGCTAATGCCGAACGATTAGAAAACAATTGCTTGATAATAGTTACTCCTAACCCATTTGCACGTAATTGGTTACAAAAATATTACATCAACACTATTGCTCATGTAGTGCAAGATATCCTAGGTCATCCCGTAGAGATATACATTACGGTTGCCAAGGGAGATGAAGTCACCTCTTTGGGAGAACGCGAAGTTACTTGGGAATTACCTAACCAAAATATAATTCCGGAAAGTATGCCCCCACAACGGCAACCCACTTCACACTTAAATTCTAAATATGTATTTTCACGATTTGTAGTTGGTGCGAATAATCGGATGGCTCATGCAGCTTCCTTGGCTGTAGCTGAATCTCCAGGAAGAGAGTTTAATCCCTTATTTTTATGTGGTGGTGTGGGCTTGGGTAAAACCCACTTAATGCAAGCTATTGGTCATTATCGTTGGGAAATCTGCCCAGATTCTAAAGTATTTTATGTCTCCACAGAGCAGTTTACCAATGATTTAATCACAGCCATCCGTAATGATAGTATGCAAAGTTTTCGAGAGCATTACCGAGCAGCTGATGTGTTGTTAGTAGATGATATTCAATTTATTGAAGGTAAAGAGTATACACAAGAAGAATTTTTTCATACTTTTAACACCTTACATGAAGCCGGCAAACAAGTCGTCATTGCTTCCGACCGTCCACCAAACCAAATTCCCCGATTACAAGAACGTCTGTGTTCCCGATTTTCTATGGGTTTAATTGCTGATGTGCAAACCCCAGATTTAGAAACGAGAATGGCAATTCTGCAAAAAAAGGCTGAATACGAAAATATTCGTCTACCCAGGGATGTGATTGAGTATATTGCTACTAACTATACTTCTAATATTCGGGAGTTAGAAGGAGCTTTAATTCGGGCGCTAGCTTACATTTCCATTTGGGGTTTACCTATGACTGTAGAGAATATCACCCCAGTTTTAGAGACGCAAATCGAGAAAGTAGACGCGACCCCAGAGGCAATTTTATCCGTGGTGGGTGATAATTTTGATATCTCAATTGAAGACCTCAAAAGTAACTCCCGACGACGCGAAATTAGTTGGGCGCGACAAATAGGGATGTATTTAATGCGTCAACATACTGCTTTGAGTTTACCGAGAATTGGTGAAGAGTTCGGTGGTAAAGACCATACAACGGTGATGTATAGTTGTGAGAAAATTTCCCAACTCCTAGAGAGCGATCGCACCTTAGTACAAACGCTGCGACAACTAAGCGATCGCATCAATATGAATAGCCGCTCCCAAAAACCAAATTGAACATAAAAAAATGTTTTCCACAACCAGCACTACCATAATTGTTAAACAGTTAATCCACAATATTAAGCAAAGTATAAAAACCGATTAAATTTTGATTTCTCTGTGGAAAAATCATCATTGATTGTGGAAAACTTCATTAAGTATAATTACTCTGTGGAAAAGATAGGGGGTTTTTCCACAAGTTTTCCACAGATACATAACTTACCCAACTAGCTTTTCAACTGACTTACAAAAAGTTTTCCACAATTTCCACAATTTTTGAAATATACAGCAGATAGCAAGTGAGTATAGTACATCAAAGAACAATCAACTCAATAAAAAACATCTGTATGTATGATTTGATAAATAAAAGAAACAACCTACTCCCCACTCCCTACTCCCCACTCCCTTATGAAATTAGTTTGCGCCCAAAGTGACCTCAGTACAAACCTTTCTCTTGTCAGCCGTGCAGTACCATCACGACCAACGCATCCGGTACTGGCCAATGTGCTATTACAAGCTGATGCTGAAACCAATCAAGTCAGCTTAACCGCTTTTGACCTCAGTTTGGGTATTCGTACCAGCTTTCATGCTGAAGTCATAGAAGGAGGTGCGATCGCCTTACCTGCTAAATTACTTGTAGATATCACCTCACGTCTACCAGAAGGCGAAGTAACCCTCGATGATGAATCGGCCTTAGAAGCGGAAACCGCCACAGGAGAAGGTTTAATTGTCACCCTCACCCCCAAAAGTGGACATTATCAAGTCCGCGCAATGGGCGCCGAGGAGTTTCCCGAACTACCGACAATCGAAAATATTGAACCACTGCAACTAACCACCGCCGCATTAATTGAAGGTTTACGCGGTTCATTATTTGCTACTAGTGGTGATGAAACCAAGCAAGTCCTCACCGGAGTCCATTTAACAGTTAAACAAGACACCTTAGAATTTGCCGCTACCGATGGACATCGCCTCGCAGTGGTGGAAAGTACTAACGAACGTCCCCTGGGCGATAGTACACAACTAGAGGTGACAGTCCCGGCTAGGGCTTTACGCGAATTACAACGGATGCTGGCTCATAATGCATCTTCAGATGAAGCGATCGCCTTATATTTAGATCAAGGTCAAGTTGTCTTTTCCTGGCAAAATCAACGCTTAACCAGTCGTACCTTAGACGGTCAATATCCCGCATATAGACAACTAATTCCTCGGCAATTTGAACGGCAATTAACCATTGAACGGCGACAATTTATCAGCACTTTAGAGCGCATTGCCGTGTTAGCCGACCAAAAAAACAACATTGTCAAAGTCAGCATTAACAACGCAGCCCAAGAAATTACCTTATCTTGTGAAGCTCAAGATGTGGGTAGTGGGAGAGAATCTATGCCTGCCCAAATTTCTGGAGAAGATATAGAAATAGCGTTCAACATTAAGTATTTAATGGAAGGTTTAAAAGAATTACCATCTTCAGAAATTCAAATGCACCTCAATCAAGCCCTAACTCCAGTAATTTTTACACCACTGGGAGGTTTAAAGATGACTTATTTAGCTATGCCAGTGCAACTTAGGAATTAGGATCAATCTGGCTAATGGGAATTTCAATCCAAAATTCTGCACCTAAACCCGATTGAGAATCACATTTAAAAACACCACTGTGCTTATCCACCACAATTTGGTAACTAATTGATAACCCTAAACCAGTACCCTTGCCTACTGGTTTAGTTGTGAAAAATGGGTCAAATATTCTTGTCCTCAAAGATTCAGGAATGCCCCCAGCATTATCGCTAATGCGAATGACTACACTGTCAACTTGGTTGGGAAGTTTACCAAGGGCAGTATGAATGGTAATTGCATGAGCATCAGATTGTTTGTGATTTTCTATGGCATCGATGGCATTACTCAAAACATTCATAAATACTTGATTCATTTGTCCGGCGTAGCAGTCTACCAGTGGCAAATCACCATATTCCTTGATTACTTGAATACTTGGAATGTCCTGTTGTGATTTCAATCGATGCTGTAAAATTAACAAAGTGCTATCAATGCCTTCGTGAATATTCACAGCCTTCATTTCCGCCTCATCCAAGCGTGAGAAATTCCGTAAAGACATGACAATTTGCCGGATGCGGTCAACGCCGATTTTCATGGAAGCTAAAGTTTTGGGCAAATCTTCAGTGATAAAGTCTAAATCCATATCTTCTGCCCGCTCGTTAATTTCTGGGTTGGGGTTGGGGCAGTAGCGCTGATACAGTGCTAGCATACTAGCTAAATCTTCAGCATATTCACTGACATGGGCTAGGTTGCCATAGATAAAATTTATCGGGTTATTAATTTCGTGGGCAACACCTGCAACCAATTGACCTAAGCTAGACATTTTTTCTGTCTGGATCAATTGGGTTTGTGTTTGTTGTAAATTTTGGATAGCTTGTACTAGTTGGTCTGCCTGTTCTTGACTCTGGTTCAGCAGTTCAGCTTGTTGGAGTGCCACCCCTAATTGATTAGCAATCTGAGCAATAAACTTAATTTCTGAAGCTTGCCAGTGGCGGGGTGCAGAGTTTTGATAAGCTGCTAACAATCCCCACAATTTTTGCCCAATAAAGATTGGTGCGATCGCATAGGCTTGAGCTTGGAGTTGCTCCAAAAATGCTACATGACAATCAGAGTGACCAGCCTCATATATGTTATCCACGGCAAAGCTTTGATTGAAGCTATATCGCCCGCCTTGGGTTTCCTGCAAATAAGAATCTTGCCAAACTGTATTCACATCTGCACGTACCAGCTTGACCCAGTTTTCACCGACAAATTCAGCGATAAACTCACCACTCCAATCTGGGTAAAAACGGTAAACAGCCACCCTATCTGCTTGCAGCGATTTGCAAACTTCTTGTGTCGTAGTTTGAAAAATTGCCTCAAGATTCAGCGATTCACGAATTTTGGCCACAACTTCAAACAATACCCGTTGTTGTTCTGTGGCTTGGCGCAAATTTAAAGTTTGTTGCTGTGTTTGTGTGAGTAATTCAGCTTGTTGGAGTGCTACCCCAAGTTGGGCAGCAATTTGACTGAGGAAATCAACTTCCGACGTTTTCCATTGACGAGGCCCGGAATGTTGATATGTTGCCAATAAACCCCAAAGTTTCTTTCCGAAAAATATCGGTGCTAGTACAAAAGCATGAATGTGATATTCTTCTAAATTATCAAGATGACATTGAGTAAAATTCATCTGATAAATGTCATCGACGGCAAATGTCTCATTGAAGCGGTAGCGCCCACCTTCTGTATCTTGTAAATAAGTATCATCCCAAACCAGATTCACCCCTAGTTTGGACTCATTCAACCAGTGGGAACTAGCAGATTCAAAATCACCAACAAATTCACCACCCCAATCAGAACTAAAGCGATAAATAGAAACCCGATCAGCTTTGATTAGTTGACAAACTTCTTTAGTAGTTATTTTAAAAATAGTATCGGTGTTTAAAGAATCACGAATCTTGGCAATAACGCCAAAGACGGCTTGTTGTTGTTCAGATGTACGTTGTAGTTCCAGTGTCCGCTTTTGTACTTGATGTTCTAGATTGGCATTGAAGGCTTGTACTTGCTGGTATAGCTCATACTGTTGAATTGATGAAGCAAAGTGTTTACCGATTTCCCTTGCTAATTCCATCTCTTCCACTGTCCATGTCCAAGCTTGGGCCTTTTTCGATTCCCGCCAAACATCAAACGATACACGTGGGTAACGTTGCCGTTGATCGAGGTCAAGTTTACCAGCCCACAAAGTTTCTGTATCTATTTCGTTACGAAAAATACTTAAATAGCCTACTAACTGCTGACGATATTGCAGTGGGATCATCAAAATGCTGCGAATTTTCGTTGCTTGGAAGGCAGATTGTAAACTCCGCAAACCTGGAGTTTGATAGATATCGTTAATTGGCCAAACTTCATAGCTACTAGACTTGTAATGTTCCTGCCAAACACTATATTGTTCCATCAGTGGATAGATAGTTTGTGCAGGGATGACAGGTTGCTGTCCACAGGTATAAAGTTGGACACAATGGTGACCTGGTACCAAACATTCGCTGAAGCTGGTAACTTTGCCATTCTCTAAACTTTCATTTTTCAAACAAAGCCTACCACCACAACCATTGAAGGCGGCCACAGCTGCTTCTAAAGCTGGTTGTAAGACAATTGTGGGTAGTGAATGCAATAAGCTAGCTATGCGGTTAATGATAGCTTCCCGTTCGGCTTTGGCACGCGCTTGAGTAAGTAGGGTACTTTGAGCGATCGCTACCGAAAGCTGATCTACTACCATTTGCATCGCTTCTAATTCATATTCGGAAATTGTACGTGACTGAGAATGGTGAGATACCAATAGCCCCCATAGTTCATCTTGATAGAGAATAGGCGCTACTAAAGAAGACTTCACCCCCATAGCAGTGAGATATTCCACATGGCAAGGATCTACAGGGCGATAACGAATATCCGCTGATAAAGTTGCTCCATTTTCTAAGTCGTGGATAGGACTTTGACCAATCTCTTGCGTTTCTACATTGACAACAGAGCGCACCCTTGATTTAATAAATAATTCACGGGCATGGGGCGGAATGTCATCAGCCGGAAAGTTTAGCCCCAGCAAAGAAGGTAATCGTTTCTCGTTAATCGATTCAGCTATAACCTGACCACTGCCATCAGCATGAAATTTGTAAATCATAACTCTGTCAGTTCCCAGTAATGCACAGAGTTCTGCTGTGGTTGAGGTAATAATTTCTTCTAGTTCTAATGTTTGTCGAATCCGATTTGTAATGCGGCGCAGTACGCTATCTTGACCAAGACTTTCTTGTAAATTTATGTTAGCGATCGGGAACATTGTTTTTAATTAAATAAGTAAGTTTCGGAAAAACAAATAAAGGTGAAATATAAATCTAAAAACATTCTGAAATTTATTTAATAGATTTGTCCACAGTAAAACTACTGGCAATTTTTCCCAGGCATTAGATTTTTGTTAATAAAAGTTTATTTGATTAAGTAAAGCTAAATTTATGGCTAAGGTAGGATGAAATTGATTGTGCTTAATTTACATGAACACTCTAAAAAATATGAATTGAATGAAGCCAATTGTCCGTATAGCATCCTTAAATAAGTAGCCTTATAAAGCCACTATAAAGATAAAATAATTGTTTTTTTAGGGAATTTACATTTAATTAAAAAATATGCTTATAACCGTTTTGGTTGCTTTTTTATCAATGTCATCCAGATTTTTTTTAAATTAGCTGCATATTCTTCCCTGTTAACTAACCCAAAAAAGAAAAAGAGAGACGCGAATAAAATAATAAAATCGCGTCTTCACTGAGCAAAAAAATACTTCCTATTGAATTTTTACTGTGATTTTACTCATCAACGACATTAAACTCTGGCATTGTCAGTAAAGCGAATTTTCAAATAATCTTCTTCCATTTTTGCCCCACCCGGTTGTAACGCGGCCAAAGCTTGCGGTAAGACTAAATTACGCCGATGGTTCCCAATGGTAATATTTAATTCATCACCATTTTTACTCAATTGAATCTGATTTTTAGGAATCCCAGGTAAGTAAATTTCTAAACTATATTGGTTTTGCTCTTGCACAACCCTCATAGTGGTTTCTTTGTAATATACCTGGGTGGGGTCTTCGTCTTTGTAGAGGGTATCTTTCAGACGTTCTAGTGCTGCTAAACCACACATCTCCTCAGAAAACAAGGGAACTTCCTTAACAGGTAAAGGCATAAAGTCATCATGAATTTCTTGGCGATATTGCTGCTGACTTTCCTTCCAGCGTTGGAAAAAGGGGTCTTGTACTTCGTTAGGAATAATCCGATTAGCAACAACTAAGTCTGTTGCCACATTATACAAACTCAGATAGGCATGGGCCCGGAGAGATTCTTTAATCACCATTTTTTCGGGATTGGTGACGAGGCGCACTGACGTTTGAGTGTTGTCAGTCAGAACTTTTTCTAACGCTTCTATTTGTTCGTAAAACTCGTAAGGCGCGTCCATCACCTCTTTATCTGGTAACGAAAAACCAGCAATTGGCTTAAAAATTGGTTCCACCAGAGGTCGAAGTGCCACCGAGATATTTTGAAATGGCTTGTAAAACCGCCGCATATACCAGCCACCAACTTCTGGTAAACTCAACAGACGTAAGGCTGTACCAGTAGGCGCAGAGTCGATAATTAAAACATCATACTCACCTTCATCGTAGTGACGCTTCATTCTGACCAAGCCAAAAATTTCATCCATGCCTGGTAAGATTGCTAATTCTTCTGCCTGTACCCCTTCTAAGCCTCTGGCTTGTAAAACTTGGGTAATATAACGTTTTACTGCACCCCAGTTTCCTTCTAGTTCTTGCAGCGCATCTAGTTCTGCACCCCACAAATTGGGACGAATTGCCCGCGGCGCATGACCCATTTCTAAGTCAAAACTGTCTGCTAACGAGTGGGCGGGGTCTGTACTCAAAACTAATGTGCGGTAGCCTAGTTCCGCACAACGGAGTCCAGTAGCAGCAGCAACGGAGGTTTTGCCTACGCCGCCTTTGCCTGTCATTAAAATTACTCGCATGGATAATTACGTCCCGTCTCAGGATTATTTACATTTATTTACATTATCAACTGTTTAAAGAAAATAAATGCTGTTTTACAAGACTAGGCGTCAACACTACTCTGTTATATCTGGGTCAATTCCCAGCGCCTTGAGTCGAGCCTTGAGTATTTTTACTTGTTGTTCTGCGATTGTGGCTCTTTCTTCTGCTGTTGCTACTAACTGCTTATCTGCACTAAAAAACCTTAACTTGGACTCATGCACACCCAAAAACAATTCTAGTTGCTGACTCCACAGCCACCCTTCGGCATTGGGTTCTAAAGGTTGATACTTACCACCCACTAAGCTAAATCCTTGAAACTCCAACGTATGGGGGTGAAACCAAAAATATTCTGGTGTCCGGAAAGTTTCTTGATAAAGTTCAAACTTAGTACCCTTATCAACTTTAGCAGTGCTATCAGAAAGCAATTCAATAATTACATTGGGATATTTACCTTGTTCTGCCCATAATACCCAACTTTTGCGGGGACGATTTTCACATCCTAAAACCACGAACAAATCTGGCCCTCTAAAGTCTCTTGTGGTAATCTGCTCTGGGCTGAAATAAATTGTCAAATTTCCACTAGCATAAAAATCCGTACGGTGACGCCACAACCATTTCAGGCAAGCTAGTAGCAGTTCGATTTGTTCCCGATGCAAATCACTTTCCAGAGGAGGCTCATCACTCCACAAATCACTAGGTGGAATGATCATATTTTCTGCTTCTGTCTGTATAGCTTCGGAATTTTTGGCAGCAGTCATACAAGTTACTGGCTTTCATTGTTACTTTCAGTTTAAAGCAATCAACTAAAACCTAATTTCCTGCTGCTTTAATCAAGAGGAAAGAAATGCTGTTTGATGACATCTAGCCGCGAACAGTGCCAATAATCGATGTGAGAAATAATTAAATTATCTGAGTTAAGACCCAATTCACTCCAGCCGGCGATGGAAATACGCGGTTTCCAAGGTACGGGGGTATTCCAACTCAGTGTCCATTCGGTTTTTATGGTGTCTCCCATACGTTGAATATCATGTACATCCATGCGGGGATTGACAAACCAAGTCTCGATGAACTTAATCATCTGCTGGTAGCGTTTAACACCATGAAATTTATTTAATGGGTCTTGAAAATAAACATCTTCTGCGTAGATGCTGTATGTTTGATTGGCGGGAAATCTTTGATAGTCTGCCTTGAGGATTTCAATAATATCCATATCTGTGAATTGATGTAATATCTAGGCGAAGCGAGAATATTAACAGGACTTAGTAACAAAATTTAGAAACCTCAAAACCCTCGTGATTGCTAGCATTCTTTGGCAAGTAATCAACGGGCGATTTTCAGTAACAAAATTTAGAAACTTCAAAACCCTCGTGATTGCTAGAGCCTCCGGCACGCTACGCGGTAAGTGCAGCCATGCCCGTTAGGGCTTTACGCTCCGTATGGCTCTAGGCGCAGCTATGCCGTTAGGCTTTACGCCACGCTCCGCGAACGCAATGACATTCAAAAAAGTGGGATGCTCCCCAGGCGGACTTTGTTTGTATAGTAGCGTCAAACCTTTATAGGCATAGCTGCACTTAACTCGTCTTGGGCTGATATATGTATTCACCCAAAACTTTTAAAATGCTTTTAATTACATTTTACCGTGCTGCATTACCTGTTGTAGATGGTGGCGAATTTCTTGTGCTTGCTCCATTTCGGATTGCCGCAATTTTTGAAATAATTCTACACACGGCTGAGAGTTAACTTCTTGTGCATCTTTGATGTAACCTTCGTAAGCCTTTACAGCTTCGGCTTTATTATGCAACACAGAGATAAAGTCATACTCTAGGTTGCTAATGGGTTCTTGAGAATGTCCGTTTCCAGTAGCCATAAATTTTTTCTCCTTTAAGTTTCTAATTAATTTCTACTCAACTTCTATGAGTCTTTCATCTCCCTAAAAGCGTAGAAAAAGATACGTCTATCAGAATATGGCTACGGTGTTTTAAAGAAATATATTCGCCAAAATCACCTAAGTAGAACGACTTGAAAAAACCAAACTATGTGAAGTAATGTAAAAAAATTGCCTTTGTTTCGTAGTAAGGACTATCCTACGGGTTCTGCGAAGCAGTATAGTCCTTATTAGAGGACTACAAACCTTTAATTATTTACACCATTCTACTTACTCTAGTGACTGTGAGGATTTCAGACTCAGTAACTGGTTATGATTATGTATGGCCTCAGGCTACAAGCCTGAGGAATTTTATTACACCATCGGCTGATTTTCGTCAGATGGATACGGAAATCTACGCTCGTTACGTTCTTGATTGATAACAGGACAAACTTTAGTGTTAGCACTCATACAATCCATATGCGGTGTTTTAGCACACACTATAAGTAGCACACCCAAACTAAATAATAAGCCACAAATTGCCGCGGTTTTCACTCCTGAAATTTCCATTGCTCCATGAACAATGACTTCTCGTAATAGAGATACAATTGTGACTTCAACTGCTACTCCTACAGAAATACTATGTTCTTGCAAGTAGACCATAAGTAGCCGAAATAATTCGACTAAAATCAACACAAATAGTACTTTTGCTGTCACATATTTATAGTCTAGGGACTGGACGATCGCCACAAATATGCCCCACAACTGTATTAACATGAGAGCAAACAATCCTAAACACAGAAAAATCACTATTAAGTCTTGGAAAGCCTCCATGTTGCGAACAATGGTATGCCGATCCAACCAGCGATCGCAAAATAAAAATCGACTCTTGAAGCGCTTGTACATGTAAGTTTTCATCCCATCTGGTCAAGTTCAGACTAAACTAGCTAGTCCAACCATTAACCCTATTGTGACCTAATATTAAGTAATCGTGCTTCAGCGAGGTTGGGAATTTAATTTTTGTGCTTGTTGCAACAATTGCTCGGCATTTTTTCCCCATTGAGGATTACCTTGAGCATTGTATAAATCTCTAGCATATTGTAAGACTTGTAACGCTTCGGCATACTGTTTTTGTTGCATAAAAACTAACCCTGCACCGTAATATGCATTGGGATAATTAGTGTTTGCTTCTGCTGATTTTCTAAAAGCGTCTAATGCTTCTGTTAGTTTGCCTTGATTAAATAAAATAGAACCCAAATTATAGTGAGCTTCTGGATATTTGGGATTAATTTTAATAGCTTGTTGGAAGGCTGCTTGAGCTTGAATAAGTTGACCTTTCTGAAGATAACATATCCCTAAATGATAGGCAGGCTCTGGTGCGTTTTTACTATATTCCATTGCCTTTTTAAACGAGGCGATCGCTCGATCCCAATTTTGCTGCTGTTGTTGGACTAAACCCAAGTTATAGTGAGCAAAACCCAACTGAGGATCGAGTTCTAACGCCCGTTGTAAATAATCGCTGGCTTGCTGGAAATTATTGCCTTCTAATAATGCACCACCTAAATTAGCAAAAGCCAAGGCAAATTTGGGATCAGCTTGAGTTGCTTGATAAAATGCATCAGCCGCCGGCTTTAATTGTCCGGTTTGTCGCAGTGCTAGCCCTAAATTGTAGTGCGCTGGGGCTAACTGGGGATCTAGCTGAATTGCTTGTTGAAAAGAGGCGATCGCATCTTGAACCCTCCCGGCTTGAATTGCTTGTAAGCCTTGATTTAACAAAGTTGTGGCCGTTGGCAGACTATACTGGGCTAGAAGTGGGGTCATGGGGTGACTAGAAGCGGTGAAGAGAAAACTTTCACCTAGTACGATTAAACTTACTATGCCGACTATGGGATATTTATCAAGTGATAATCTCATTGATTCTCGGATTCGCCACAATTTGAGTTAGGTTTACTAGATTAAAATTTTTATTATTTCGAGTATATTTACAAAAATTTTGAATTTGGTATTAAAGTTTGGTTTACTTAACTTTTCTTAAGCTAAATCTTACGACAGACTACAATTTTTTTTACTAGCGATTAAAAGAAGGATAATGTCAAGTTAAGGAAGAAATGATTCTTCCGCTTGAGAACTATTTTTTTATCCCTGATAAATTACAAAATCACGCGGGTAAGAGTGACTTACCGCAAGGGAGTTTTTTATGAACGAAAAAGTCAAATCGGGTTCGCGGAACGTTGCAATTGTCGGCCCTTATTTAAGTGGAAAGACCACATTACTAGAAAGCTTGTTATTTGTCACTGGGGCAATTTCGCGCAAAGGCAATGTTAAGGATGGTAACACCGTGGGAGATAGTGCGGCAGAAGCACGCGATCGCCACATGAGTGTAGAAGTCAGCGCCGCTAGTACTGAGTTTAATAACACTCGTTTTACCTTTATTGATTGTCCTGGTTCAGTAGAATTTGCTCAAGAAACCTACAATGCTTTAATAGGAGTCGATGCGGCAATTGTAGTTTGTGAACCCATAAGCGATCGTGTCCTCACCTTGGCTCCTTTATTTAAATTCCTTGACGATTGGGAAATTCCCCATCTCGTCTTTGTGAATAAAATGGATCGGGCGAATATTCACGTTTTAGAAACATTACACGCCCTGAAAGCAGTTTCCAGTCGTCCATTAGTAGCCCACCAATACCCCATAATGCAAGGGGAACAACTCACCGGCTTTATCGATATGGTGAGTGAACAAGCATACCAATATCATGCCGGCGCACCTGCTGACTTGATTCCTTTTCCGGAAAGTTTAAAAGCAGAAGAACACATAGCACGGGCGGAAATGCTCGAAGCTTTAGCAAATTTTGATGACCATTTACTCGAAGAACTTTTAGAAGATATTGAACCGCCCCAAGAAGAAATTCTCAACGACCTCAAACTAGAATTAGGCGCAGATTTAGTTGTTCCCGTCTTCTTTGGTGTAGCTGAACAAGACTATGGTGTCAGGCCTTTATTAGAAGCCCTGGAACGAGAAGCACCCGAAGCCGCAGCCACAGCAGAACGCCGGTTAAAAAATATCAAAGGTAATACTCCCTTAGCCCAGGTACTCAAAACTTATTACACTCCCCAAGGTGGCAAACTTTCCCTAGTGCGTGTTTGGCGGGGGACATTAACTGATGGTATTGTTCTCAATGGGATGCGGACTGGTGGACTTTACCGCCTCACAGGACAACAACCGCAGTTGGTTAATGAAGCGGGTAATGGGGAAATTGTGGCTTTGAGCCGTTTAGAGGGTATCAAAACAGGAGATACCATTTCCACAGACGGCCAGGTGAAAGAGTTACCCAAAGCAGAACAATTGGCACCAGTGTATGCTTTGGCGATTACACCAGAAAAACGCAACGATGAAGTCAAACTCAGCAGTGCGATCGCTAAATTATTAGAAGAAGATCCAGCGTTAGCTTGGGAACAGCATGGGGATACCCATGAAGTTATTCTCTGGGGTCAAGGCGAGATTCATTTACAAGTAGCCCTTGACAGACTGCGCCGCAAATATAACTTGCCCATGTCAACTCATCTGCCACAAATTCCCTATAAAGAAACTATTCGCAAAACCGTAGAATCAGTTCATGGACGTTACAAACACCAAAGTGGTGGTCATGGACAATTTGGTGATGTTTTTCTGAATATCCAACCCCTACCACGTGGCGAAGGTTTCAACTTCAATGAAACTATTGTTGGCGGTGTAGTTCCCAAACAATACATTCCTGGGGTGGAAATGGGTGTGCGGGAGTTTCTCACACATGGGCCTTTAGGTTTCCCCATCGTAGATGTAGCTGTAACTCTGACCAATGGTTCCTACCACAGCGTAGATAGTTCGGAACAAGCATTTAAACAAGCAGCCCGACTAGCCATGCAAACAGGTATACCCCAGGCTCAACCCACACTTTTAGAACCGATTCTGCAGGTGCGAGTCACAACACCGAGTGAATTTACCTCCAAGGTGCTGCAATTACTCAGCGGTAGACGCGGGCAAATTTTAGGCTATGAAGGTAGAAATGATTGGCCAGGGTGGGATAATGTAGCTGCATACTTGCCCCAAGCAGAGATGCATGACTTTATTATCGAGCTGCGATCGCTTACTCTTGGTGTTGGTTCTTTCCACTGGGAATATGACCATCTCCAGGAAGTACCAGACAAACTTGCTGAACGTGTGCTTCTCCAGAATGGCAATGGTGGTAACGGTAACGGCAAGTAGTTGATGAGGGAGGGGAGCAGGTCAAAAGAGGGAGGGGAGCAGGTCAAAAGAGGCAGGGGAGCAGGGGGCAGGGGAGCAAGGGGGAGAGACTGGGAAGTCCCTTGTACTCTGCCTCAGTTAAGCGCCCTGGAAGCGGCGCACTGAGCAGTTACACTTGCCCAAGTAAGTGGGCGGGGCTTCTTTTACTCATGCTCCACAACGCTTATCGCTCCAGGGGAAGGGCTTGCTCCCCCCTGCTCCCTGCCCCCTTCCCCTCTGCCTCTTCTTGAATTACTCCCAGTCGCTACTTAAGCTGGATAAATCCGCAAACGCCGATTTGGTTCTTCGCCAAAACTATCAGACTTGAGTCGATAGTGTTCTACTAACTCATGCTGCATTTTCCGTACTTGGGAAGAACGAGGTAATAACTCAACTGGCTGTCCTTTAGGAATCACAATCTGCTCTACAGCAAGTCTGGCTTCTTCGAGGGCATCCATTTCGTCATCGCTACCACTGTGCAAAAACAGTTGCAGTTCTCGGTCATCGGTCATGTCCGGATCTTCTATGTTCAGCAAGCGCCGCAAACCACGGGTAATCTGCGGTATTGTACTGGACTTAATCATGTGGATAGGTACATGGCGGGCTTTGGCCATTTGCCGGAGTTTGGCGTGGTTTTTGACGTGCGATCGCAGTGCTAAAATCGCATCAGCATTATCAATCTCTTTTGTCAATACCACTGGCAAAGTTAGGACACCAATTACCTGTTCTAGTTGGTGGCGACTCACACCATAAGGGTAAATGTGTAGTGGCAAATCCTCGCCGTTTGGGCCTGCGTGTCTGCTGGGTTTGAGATCAATACTCTCTGAGTAGTTGAAGGATTCATTCAGCAAACGGTCAAATTCACTACGTCCGCTCACCCGCTCCCGCTCTAAAGACAAAGGTGGCAATGCTACCATTTGTCCCGATGAACGCCAGCCATTACTCTGTCGCACTGGGGGAAAAGATGCTTCTTCTGCCGCCACTTGTCCACCGCGACCGTTGACCACAGATAACTGCCTGGTAATCGCCACTTTACCTTGGTCATCAACAGTTCTTGTTTGTGGGTTCGGCTGACGACCCCGGAGCAGAGTATCGACTGTATCAGCCACACTTTCATGTATGACCCAGCGTTGCCGTTCTAACATTTCCACTGCAATCTCGAAGGTGGGAGGAGCTTTGCGTTCCAAAACAGTCTTTTGACTACCCCGCCTTCTGGCTTCGTCATCTCCTAAAGTCACAGCTTGAATACCCCCAACTAAATCAGAAAGGGTGGGGTTTTTGATCAGGTTTTCAATTTGGTTACCGTGGGCAGTACCGACCAATTGCACACCTCGTTCAGCAATGGTACGCGCCGCTAAAGCTTCCAATTCTGTACCAATTTCATCAATGACAATGACTTCTGGCATATGGTTTTCCACTGCTTCAATCATCACCTGATGCTGAAGTTCGGGTTGTGCCACTTGCATCCGCCTGGCGCGACCAATGGCAGGGTGTGGTACATCACCATCACCAGCAATTTCGTTGGAAGTATCAATAATGACTACACGCTTATGCAGATCATCTGCCAAAACACGGGCAATTTCTCTTAAGGCAGTAGTTTTACCCACACCAGGCCGTCCCAGCATGAGAATTGATTTACCAGTTTCCACCAAATCGCGGATCATGCCAATTGTGCCAAATACCGCCCGACCAACACGACAGGTCAAGCCAATAATCTGACCACTGCGGTTACGGATAGCACTGATGCGATGCAATGTTTGCTCAATTCCTGCTCGATTATCTCCGCTAAAGATGCCGACTCGCTGAATACAATCATCTATTTGTGCTTGAGTGACGGGAGTTGCGCTCAGATACTCAGCTTGATTAGGAAAGCGAGCCTCTGGGCAACGACCCAGATCCAAGACTACTTCAACTAAACTATCTCGTTGAGGATGATTCTCTAGTACTTGTCGCAGGTCTTGGGGCAAAATGTCTAATAACTTTTGGAGATCTTCTTTAATCGTCATGCTTTCTATGGTGACGTTATGAGAGATAACGAACGAGCTACTGTAGGGTATGGCAATGCCGTACTTCTACTCCTGCTGTGACTTGATCTGGGAAACGAGAGAACGGGCAAGCTTTACAGCTGGCCAGAGTAATTCGGGTTTTTCTTCGAGGCGGACTTGCGCCTTGACACTGGTTTGACTCACCTCCTGTTCTAATTGCTCAAGAATTGGTGACAGCAGTACGCGGGCATAGCTACCGTAAGCGACTCCGGAAACAGAGACTGAGGGATTGACGGGCGGGGGGGGTGATGGGAAAATTTGTTCTTTCTCCTCTGCTCCCCTGCTCCCTTGCTCCCCTGCCTTCTTCAACAGTCCCATTGTCTTTAACTTAGCAACAGTGTAGCTATTAGTGCCACCTGCTAATTGCACATATCCCGGTAACTTAGCTGCCAAAACTTTCTGCCCTAATTTCACTGCTGCTAAAGTAGTGCCATCGCCAATATCACCACTCATCGGACGACCGTCTGTTTGCCAAATTAAGGCACTACGCAATGGGGTAATTAAGTCAGTAATTGCATGTAGGTAGTCAATCATACCTTCACCATCAGGACAGCTAACAGCTACTACCTTTAATTGATTAGCCCACGGTGAAATTGCTTGCCATAATTGCCGAAACTCTGGCAAACGTCCTACTTTCGTATGAATTTCTACGGCATCTACTCCCGTTGACATGACCAATGGCGCAATGTCGCCAGCGCTGGACATATATGATTTTGTATAAATTTTATCATATGGGCAAATGGGTAGGCAACGTCCGCAGCCATAGCATTTTTGGGATTCAACCCCCGAAAAATCAATCGCTTGTGCTGGGCAAATCGTTTCACAAGGTCTAGGACAATCTTGGGGACATTCCGTAGAATTAAACTCTGCTTTGCGAAAATGAGGGTCTTCTCCATCGTTCAGGCTGACCATCAAAAAGGGTAAATTGCCTTGATAGCCGTAGCCTCTCTCCTTGGCATCCTTCACTAGATGCCTGGCTACTTGTAGCCCTTCTTGGGCGGCTGCTATTACTGCGGGATCAGCTGCCACATCTATACAGTCAGCGCCTGCCAATGTGTAGGCTAATGTTAAACTTCTGACTGCGGGCAGATGCTGGTAACTGGCTCCACAGATTAGTTTGAACCAGTGGCCTGCTTTCAAGGATTGTAAAGGGGCGAACAAATCAGTCACATTTCTATTATGCGTTTATAGAACTAAAAATAGTAGTTTTTAATG
Source organism: Nostoc sp. CCY0012 (assembly GCF_963920855.1). NCBI lineage: Bacteria > Bacillati > Cyanobacteriota > Cyanophyceae > Nostocales > Nostocaceae > Nostoc > Nostoc sp. CCY0012. Next base: position 34,253 of record NZ_CAWUDM010000023.1, read on the forward strand.
TAGAAAAAATCTTGATTTTCTGATGACGAAGCAAATTTTAGTAGTCTTTTATACTTGCATACTACTCAATTATAATTAATCATATTAGCTAGCTGAATTTTCCGGTGGTTTTCTAGGAATAGCTACCCTGCGGTATTCAACGGAATGCAAATTGTAAACTCTGTTCCCTTTCCTGGAGATGAAGAACAGGTCAGGTGACCCCGATGTTTTTGCACTACAATTTGGTAACTAATTGATAATCCTAAGCCACTACCCTTACCCACAGGCTTTGTGGTGAAAAAAGGATCAAACAAACGCGATTGCAGCAATTCATCTATACCATGACCATTGTCGGCGATCGCAATCTTCACAGTATGAGGCTCGACTAATTCGGTGCAAATGCGAATCTGCGGATTGGCAGTGGGAATTGGTGCAGATTTCTTGGTATTTTCTGATGTATGACGATTAATTTTTGCTCTTTGAGATATTTCCTTTTGGCCATTGATAGGGCTAGAACGGAAGGACACCCTGTGGCTAGTCTCTAGATTTTTTGAAGTGTCGCACATTGTCAACTGATCTTGGGAGTTGTTTGCATCGCTACCTCCCCTGTCTAAAGCATCAATGGCATTGTTCAATAAATGCATAAACACTTGATTCAGTTCACTGGCATAACAAGTAATTAAGGGTAAACTACCATATTCTTTCACGACAACAATGGCAGGACGATTTGCTGTTGCTCTGAGTCGATGTTGTAACATCACCAGAGTACTGTCGATGCCTTCATGGATATTCACTGGCTTCATCTGGGCTTCATCATGTCTAGAGAAGTTTTGTAATGCCAAGACGATTTCTCGAATGCGATCTGATCCTCTATGCATCGCACCCATCAAGTTTTGCAAGTCATTAATTACAAAATTCAGATCAATATCCTGAATAATTTTTTGAATATGGGGGGTTGGGTGGGGATATTCTTGTTGATAAGCTGCGATGATTTTCACTAAGTCTTGCACATATTCACTAGCATATTGAAGATTGCCATAAATGAAACTGATAGGATTATTAACCTCATGGGAAATTCCTGCTACTAACTGCCCTAAGCCAACCATCTTTTCATTCTGAATCTGTTGGACTTGGGCTGCTTGCAAATTGTCGAGGGCTTCTTGTAATAGTAAATTTTTTTCTTTTAATTTTATTTGTAATGATTGTAAATTAATTTGATTTTCAATCCGTGATATTACTTCTGCACCATGAAAAGGTTTAGTAATATAATCTACTCCACCCATGCCAAAGGCTTTCACTTTATCTAAAACATCATCCAGCGCACTAATAAAAATTACTGGTACGCCACAAGTTTTTTCATCTGCTTTCAAGCGTTGACAAACTTGATATCCATCCATTCCCGGCATATTAATATCCAGCAAAATGATATCAGGTAACACCATTTGACAGGCAGTCAAAGCCATTTTACCGTTTAAGGCTTTGCGAACTTCAAAACCTCTGGACGTCAACATTACCGACAAAAGCCGCAAATTATCTGGTGTATCATCAACCACCAAAATATTGCCTTTATAATTGTTACTTTTATTTAAATGCATTTTCAACCAAAAGCTATATTTATCATCATGGAGGATAATGAAGCTTCTTGGAGACACCACTAAGAAAATCTATCATATTAAGAGCATAAATGGATACGTGTGTCTGGGTGGGGATAAGTTCACACACCATCACCACTGAGGAGCCTCATTGATAAATTTGGGTACTAAATGAGGTTCTAGAGGCTGAGAAAACAGATATCCTTGAGCGAAATTACAGTTTAAAAACTTCAATTTTTCTAACTGTTTTGTGGTTTCGACTCCTTCTGCAATCACACTCATTCCCATTGATTCAGCAATACTAATCATTGCTGGTACTAGACCCATATTTTCTTCACTATCTTCCATAACTTTGACAAAGGATTTATCAATCTTCAGGGCATTTAAAGGAAATCTATGTAAATAACTTAAGGATGAATAACCTGTACCAAAATCATCTATAATTAATTTAATTCCTCTGTCTTTTAACTGTTGAATAATTGTTTTTACAGCATGGTTGTTCTCCATAATTACACTTTCGGTTATTTCTAGTTCTAAGCTAGCTGGATTAATTTGAGTCGCATCAATAACTTGATCAATTTCTGTTATTAAGTTAGGTTGTGAAAATAACCGCGCGCTCAAATTGACACTAATAGTCAGCTTTTGCGTTGTTGTGAGGGAATTTTGCCAGATACGTAATTGCTCACAAGATGATTGCAATACCCACTTATCGATAGCATTAATTAAACCTGTTTCTTCGGCGACGGGAATAAACTCTGTAGGCGAAATTAAACCACGTACTGGATGTTGCCAGCGTATAAGTGCTTCAAATCCAGCTACTTTGCCTGAAGCTAGAGAGACAATTGGCTGATAATATATCAAAAATTCTTGCCGTTCAACAGCCCGACGCAAGTCATTTTCTAAATCTAAAAGCTGAAGAGCTTCTTGATACATTACTGGATCAAAAACATGATATCTAGCTCTGCCTAAAGCTTTAGCACGATACATTGCTGTATCAGCATCCCGGAGCAAATATTCTGATTGTTCGTAATCTTTACTGCCCCAATTAATACCAATACTAGCATTCATAAAAACTTCATATCTTGATAATTTAAAACTCAATGATAATTGTTGTAATATGCTCTCAGCTAATTGGATAGCTACACTTATATCTGGTAATTTCTCTAAAAGAATACCAAATTCATCGCCACCTAACCTGGCGAGAGTAGCCGATGGTGTTAGAGATATTTGTAGACGGCGAGCAATAGCAATTAATAATTCATCTCCTACTAAATGTCCTAAAGAATCATTGACAACCTTAAAGCGATCGCAGTCTAAAAATAAGACAGCAAACTGATAATTTGGTTCTTCCTTGGCAAGATGGAGAGCTTTTTCTAGCCGCTTAATAAACAAAAATCTGTTGGGTAACCCAGTCAGAGAATCATGCAATACCATGTCTAGCAGTTTACTTTGTAGTTGCTGACGGGAAGCAATTTCGCCTTGGAGTTTTTGCAGAGTTCTTTCTAACTCCCAAGTGCGCTGTTTTACTCTTTCTTCTAGTTCTGTATTAAGTTTCAATATTTCTAATTGTGCCTCTCTTAATACCATTTGGTTCTGTACACGCACTAAAACTTCTTCAAACTCAAATGGCTTGGGAATATAATCTACTCCCCCGACTTGAAAGGCCTTCACCTTGTCGAAAACATCGTCTAAAGCACTAATAAAAATTACTGGAATATCTGCGGTCAGATCCCACTGTTTAAATCGCTGACACACTTCATAACCATCTACATCCGGCATCATAATATCAAGTAAAATTAGATCCGGTAATACTGTTTGACAAGCAGTTAAAGCCATTTGCCAGTTCAAGGCTTTGCGAACGTTATATCCTTCTCTGGTGAGGAGCGAAGACAAAACTCGCAGATTATCTGCCATATCGTCAATGATCAAAATGTCTTTTTTCTTAGGGTCTGACCGCTTGTAATTCATTCTGCCTTTGTTCTAGTCAATTCCATAATTTTCTCAAACTGATATTTTCTGGCTAAATCACTGAAAAATCGGAAAACTTGACTTTTATCTGGTGGCATTTGGTGAAGTAATTCTAAAATCAAGTCATCACTACAACTGGCTGCGGCATGGTGTATGTTTTCCAGTAACTCAGGTGACATATGCGACAGATGGCGCATAATTTCCATTTCATTGGGCAATATATCTGTTTCTAGATTGAGAGTAGCTATTTTAACCGATTCTCTTTGGCTGATATATTTTACACCTAGATGTTGATGCAATTTCTCTAGTAATACTTCCCGCGTGAACGGCTTGCGAATAAAATCGTCGCAACCATTGGCTAATATTTTTTGACGTTCTTCCTCAAAGGCACTAGCAGTGAGTGCAATAATCACTGTATGAGTCTTAGCTAGACTATTAGATTGTGAATGAGTCCCTGGTGAAATCGGTGAATTAGAGTAGCAACACCTAAAGTGAGTATTTGGCAGCAACTCACATTGAGTGCTGTAACTGAACAAATTTCTGAGATAATTAGTTTGTTTTACCCCCACAGCTAATGAGGTATGAATTTTCCACAGCTTATAAGCAATTTCCCTAGCTTTAATAATTTTTGTGGCTTCATAACCATCCATTACAGGCATCCGCATATCCATAAAAATCAGGTGTGGTTGCCATTCTATCCATTGAGCGATCGCTTGTTCACCATTTTTGGCTTCTCGCACCACAAAGCCAATGGCTGTCAGCAGTTTAACAATCACCAAACGACTTTCCATCACATCATCAACTACCAAAATTCGATATTCTGGCTGTTCTGGCGCTAAACCAATGATTTGGCGTTGAATTGTTTGTGGGGGAATTTCCTTAGATAAGGCTAAACCAATCTGAATATTAAAAGTAAATGTGCTACCTCTCCCCAAGGTGCTGCTAACGCTAATATCACCTCCCATGAGTTGGACATATTTGCGGCTAATTGCCAAACCCAATCCTGTACCCTGCTGCGATTTTTTTCCAGTTTCAGTTTGCCCAAAAGCTGCAAACAATACATCAATTTCATCTGGGGAAATACCAGCGCCAGTGTCTATCACCTCAAAGTGGAGGAATTGGCTAGAAGCCTCACAGATGCTAGGTACTGGGTAATGCTTTTCTCCATTTTCCGCATTCTTCCCTCTTCCCACGCCCACCCGCAAAGCCACACTCCCCGTACTAGTAAATTTGATCGCATTGCCCAAGAGATTGAGTAAGACTTGACGTAGTTTACTTTCGTCAGTTTGCACATATTGAGGAATATCAGCAGCATATTCAAATATCAGTTGTAAGCCTTTAGCAGCAGTACGAAAGCGAAACATTTTTTCTAGACTTTGCAAAAGGTGAATCAAGTCAAAACTGTCAACATTCAATGTAGTTTTGCCTGCTTCAATTTTTGACATTTCTAGAATGTCGTTGATTAAATTCAGGAGATGTTCGCCAGCACGATTGATGATGGCCAAGTTTTCTTGATGTTCGCTAGATAGAGAATTGTCATAGCTCATGACTTGGGTAAAACCCAGAATAGAGTTCAGTGGAGTCCGCAGTTCATGACTCATGTTAGCGAGGAATTCACTTTTGGCGTGATTTGCCCGCTCGGCTATTTGCTGTCCTTGAGCGGCAATTTGTTGAGATTGAATTAGTTCTTGTTGTATGGTTTGCAATTGAGCCAATCGGCTCTGACTTTCAGCTAATACCTCATTTAAAGCTTGCATTTCCACATGTTGTGCTTCCAAGTTGGCAAAGGACGTTTTTAATTGCTGCGCCATGCTATTAAATGATTTAGCTAGATCTCCTAGTTCATCAGAACGCTGAATGTCTGTGATTTGCTGCCATTCTCCGGAAGTAATTTTTTTGGCTGAGATGCTTAACTGCACAATTGGTTTAATTACCCAGCGATTAGTTAAAATGCTGATTTCTGTAGCTACTAATAAAGCTGCTACACATAGTAAGATAGTGACTTGGTGATTGTGATTAATTTGCTCGGCAAATTCGGCTTCAGGAATAACTACGACAATTAGCCAATCAAGACCAATTTCATCTTGCCAATTTCTTGCCTGCACAAAATAATGCGCCCCATCTGCCTTAAATTTGAATCTTTGCTGATCTACAAGTAATTTTAGGTCGCCAAAGCGCTGAATCAAATGCTCGGTTGTCAGTCTAATTAAATAATTTTGGCTATCTGATGCCAACAGACGTTTTGTCTGTCCATCAATCATCATGTAAGATGGCTCTGTCGTAGAACTAGCAATCATTAGCCCATCAGATTCTAAAATAAAGGCTTTTCCCCATCGTCCAATTTTTAATTTAGTTAAAAAATGACCAATTTGTGCCAGCATTAAATCAAAACCAATCACCCCAATTAGCTGATCAGTGCGATCGCCAAGAGGATAGCTAGAGGATCTGGCAAAAATATCTGGTTGGTCTGTTCGTTGATCAACTTGACTCCAGAAGGGTTTACCTAGTTTAGCCGCATCTGTATACCAAGATTCTTGGCGAGGTTCATAGTCTCTTACGGTCTTAACTGCAACGGGCTTTTTTTGCTTATCTGTGGTGTCAACATAAAGTTTGCCAATACCTTGATCTGCGGAAATCTTGTTGATTAAAAAGTTGTCATTATCCAGACGTTGAATCCCAATAAATTCACCTGTGGGATTCACAAATTTGTTGCGGCCAATTTGAAAAATCCGCATTTGTTTCCACAAGTAACGCTCAGTGGGTTTTAATTCCAATGGCTGGGGTAAGCCTTGGTGCATCGAATATTCATTGGTTTGATTGATTTGCTTGGGAGTTATTAGGTAACTATTGAGGTGTTGTTCGATGCGATCGCAGATTTCATTTTGTAATCGAGTAGCCAGATGTTCTACAGTTTGCTGTCCGTTTATCCATGAAAGATAGCCCACTACCCCCATTACCCCACCAATTTGCAACACAAACGGCACAATGAGAACCGATCTGAGGTGTATATTGGCATCAACTTTGCCAATTAAGCGGTTAAAAAATTTGACGGGCTGAAGTTTGGATAACATTGTGGTTTGATTTTTTCCAAGGCTAAAATCGAGAAGCTTTGGCTTTATTAGCTACTTCTTTCCTCAGTAATATTACTGAACCAACCCTAATTAACCATCAAGCAAGTAACTGATACTAGTATAAACATGGATGAAACCGAGGTTGTATCTACCCATTTGTCTAGTTGATTTTAGCGGACACATAATCTTCAAACTTTGTTATAACACCTTAATTTGCTACATTTAATCTAGTAATAGATCAACATATGCTCCTGCTGAGACGGCAAAAAATATTTACACTCATTCACAAACGCATGAAACTTTAGGGTAATTGTTGCTACTAGCACTAAAAATCCAGTCCAATTGGGCATTTCTCGCAATCACCTCAAAGGAGAGATTGAATTTCCCTTCACTCAAGCACAAACTTGAGGGTGATGAGGGTTTTTCACCTCCGCCACAACATCAGCAAGAGCCAGACGCGGAAAAATCCGCGCTCCGCAGTTGTATACTTTCAAGACCTCTGGTTAAAAATTGTCAGATCAATATTCCAGAAAAAAGTCACAAAAATATTTTTATTTTCTAAATTTCCTAGATATTTATGAAAAAATATTACAAGCATGGCTGAAATATGTCAATTTTGTTACCAATTTGCAAAATTTTCCTAGTTTCTGAAGCCATTAATCGCGTATTGACGCTCAAGCGATAAAAGTGATTAAAATGGGATGAGTCCACCCACCCTGGTAAAGTGGCTTGTCGCTGTTGCACAAATATTTTTTGAAAGTTTGGGTAAGCTTCTCCAGAATCAGGATTACGTGTTGGGACTACACAACGCTGACAAGGATTCACACCCAATAAATGTATATCTCCTACTCGCAAGAAGACATGATTGTCTGGTTGACTAAATAGTTGATCTTCCCAAAATGCTGGGACACCACCAACTTCAATATTCGCACGTATCCGGCGACGCATTTGGGCAACACTCACGCCGGGAAACCAGGAAGCTACTTCTGTTAAAGTCGCTGTACTAATCACCGTTGGCCCCGGTGAATTTGGATCATCGGGAAAACCCATGAGAGAATTTTGCTTTAATTTGACAGTAAACCCAAAAAAATTACTTAGGGTTGCGGCTAGTGCTTGTTGTTCTTCATCCAGGTGAAAAACTTGTGGTGACTCGTGATTTGGGATTTGTAGAGAAATAGTTCTCTGAAAAATATCAAATTGTGATCTTAATAAATGAATTTTGCCATTGCGCTTACCATTGACCAACCTACCCCGTTCGTCAACAATGGCAAACTCACGATCTGATTCTAATGCTCCACTGGCAAGAATCCTAGCTTGCTCAACTTCCACGCAATCTAGTGACTTAATCGGGTAGAGTAAAATTTTAGCTAAGTACGACATTGCAAGGTGATTCTATCGCTGGAGAATGGAGATGCCGAGATATTGAATCATCACAAATACTCAATATTCCCCACTGCCAACTCTATAAATAACTATTAACTATGGATACAATGGTTATCTATCAAGACCTCCAATGTTGTTTAAAGGCCAAAAGCGCAGTACCGCACGACCGATAATATTTTCGCGGGGGACAACACCCCAACAGCGGCTATCGTAGCTACTACTACGGTTATCGCCTAAAACTAAGTATGAATCGGGGGGTATAGTTTGTGGTTGTGCTAAAAAAGCTTCCTGCTGTCCTGATGTACAAACATCAATGGCTGTATTCTGCTGGGTTCTGAGGTAGTTAATTTCCTGTAAAGGTTCATTGTTGATATAGACGTTACCATCTCTAAGTTCTACTTGTTCTCCAGGTAAGGCGACTATACGTTTAATGAAAGCATCGTTGTATTGTTCTGCTTGTAGTGTTTTTGTTGGTGAAAATACTACAATGTCTCCCCGCTGCGGTTCGGAAAATTTATATCTCAACTTATCGACAATTATCTTATCTGCTTCCCATTGGTTTGGGGTACCGTTGAGTGTAGGTTCCATAGAACCAGAAGGAATCCAGCGAGCTTCAGCAACGAAAGTACGAATTCCCAGAGCCAAAACAATACTTAATACAACTGTTCTAGCTAGTTCAGCGAGCCAGGAATTATCGGGTTGTTGACTAGAGTTTTTATCAGACACTTGATTTCGCATGAAATTACTGAAGTAAGCAAAAGTAGAGGTAACGAACTCAATGGGGGAGATGATATTTTTTATCTTAACGAGTAAACTTCTGATTTCCTGGTTGAAGTTAGCATCTTCACCCAGGGAATTGATAACTCAAAATTAAACTTTTTTTAGGTATCCGCAAAAATATACGATAACGTGTGCAACCAAGTCTAACCTAAAAGCTTAGTTATCTGTATAAATGTGATTAACGCTATGTCATCTCCACAAAGTTTACTGATTCGTCGCGCTCGAATGATTCTCCCTGATGGTGAATGGTTGGAGGGGGATGTGCTGACGCGCGATCGCCAAATTGTTGCCGTAGCCCCAGAAATTTCTCCGCCGACACCAGTCACCACAATTGACGCAGAAGGGTTAACTTTGTTGCCAGGGGTCATTGATCCACAGGTGCATTTCCGGGAACCTGGGTTAGAACATAAGGAAGATCTATTTACGGCCAGTTGTGCCTGTGCCAAAGGTGGAGTTACTTCTTTTTTGGAAATGCCCAATACTCGTCCCCTGACCACTACCCAGCAAGCCTTAGACGACAAACTGCAACGCGCCGCCAATAAGTGCGTGGTTAATTATGGTTTTTTCATTGGTGCAACTTCAGAAAATTTACCAGATTTACTTTTGGCTCAACCCACACCGGGAATTAAGATTTTCATGGGATCGATGCATGGTCAATTACTGATTGATCAAGAAGCAACTTTGGAACCGATATTCGGTCACGGAGATCGATTAATTGCCGTTCATGCCGAAGACCAAGGCAGAATCAACCAACGTCGTCAAGAGTTTGCAGGCATTCATGATCCGGCGATTCATTCCCAAATTCAAGATAATCAAGCGGCACTTTTAGCAACGAAGTTAGCCTTAAAACTTTCTCAAAAATATCATCGCCGGCTGCATATCTTGCATATGTCCACAGCAGAAGAAGCCGATTTACTGCGTCAGGAGAAACCAGATTGGGTGACAGCAGAGGTGACACCCCAGCATTTATTATTGAATACCAGTGCTTATGAAACAATTGGCACCTTAGCACAAATGAATCCACCGTTGCGATCGCCCCACGATAACGAAGTCCTCTGGCAAGCTTTGCGCGATGGTGTCATTAATTTTATTGCTACAGATCACGCACCCCACACCTTGGCAGAAAAAGCGCAAGAATATCCCAATACTCCTTCTGGAATGCCTGGGGTAGAGACTTCTCTGGCTTTAATGTTAACGGCGGCCATGGCAGGACGCTGTACTGTAGCCCAAGTAGCTAACTGGATGTCTACTGCTGTGGCTAAGGGTTATGGCATTCCCCATAAAGGAGCGATCGCCCCTGGTTATGACGCTGATTTAGTTCTGGTAGATTTGAACACATACCGACCAGTCCAGCGGGAAGAACTGTTAACCAAGTGCCGTTGGAGTCCATTTGAAGGTTGTAACCTCACAGGATGGGCTGTGACAACTATTGTTGGTGGTCAGATTGTTTATGACAAAGGGCAAGTAAATACACAAGTGCGCGGTGAAGCTTTAACTTTTGTGTAATAAATAGTTCGTTTAAAGAGGGAATTTACAGAGCAAAATATCGCCAGTTTACCATCTGGCGATCGCCTCTTTTATGACTGCTAAATCATACATTCATGGAAAATCAGCAATGTCAATATTGTTGGTATACATAAAATAGTATTTATACGAAAAATGTCGTCCAAACACTTGACGGAAATTTCAGTTGACCTGTTCGTCAAAATTATTTTTATAAAATTAATAACTACATAGATAACTATAGATATAAGTATTTCTTCTAATTAATAGAAAAAAAATTAATTTAATTTATGCAATTAATTTACAAATAGTAACCTTCTAGTTATAGATCCGGAACCTGACCTGGGAATACTAAATGCAAGGAGCAGTTAAACGAGCGGATATGCAAATGTTAATCATTTAACTTTTCACCACTATCTTTTTGTATTTAACTATCCGGATTTTTTCTCGAAATAACTGTAGAGAATTAGTAGGGTTAAGTAAACGGGCAAATTTCTGTGAAAACTATGTTTGATACATATAAAAATTTTATATGCACTTAATTTGTACGGTCTTAAAACCTACTTCTTACAGTTCTGAGAAAAGTGGGTATCAGGCAATGAATTTGCTCAACAGCTGATCATTGACCCCCAAAATGCAGTAAACAACGCCAAATAAGCATCCAATCAAACAAACTCAATCACTATTTATCGAGATAATCAAAATAATGAAGCAATAGGAATCACCATAGTTTCACCAGATGAAGAAAAGTTACCAGCATTTAAGGGGTAATTGCTATTCATCAAACAGTTCAATACAGACAAAGAATCGCCTAGAGGTCAGGTTTATATTAATTCTCAGGTGAATTTAATTTTCCTTGAGGGTAAGTATTAAAAACATCTGGCACATTGCCAGATATTACCTGGAAAAAGATTGTTCTAGGACGCTTTGAGTCAAATTCTCATTCATCTACTGCAATTATGATCTGCGAGAATACGCCAATCCTAGCTAACCGCAGCAAAAAAAGCTAGTAGATGTCAATCATAACCAGTTCTTGTGTTGAAAAGTATTTCATTGATTTTTGGATAATGAAGACAACAATGTTAGTGAATTTTCTGGATGAGCGTGGTAGTGGCAGATAGAACGAGTGTGGCATTCTCCCTCGACTATCCGTAAAAATTTTGTAGTGCTGTGATGAGGTTGAAATATTTGAGATATGACCCTAGTAGCACTATTACCGCTACGCTGAAGTCAAAAGTCGTCTGGAAAAGTTTGCCCGCAAGGAAATCCTCCTGGCAACTTTTTGTAAAAGTCAAAAGTCAATAAAGTGCGGCTCTTTGCCTACTCTATGGTGGATTGAGAACATATCCAAATGAATGCTGTTAAACATTGGATAAAGTTCTTAACCAAATCCCCAAAACCTCAGATGCTAGGAAGCAATTTGTCAATATTGCAATTGAATGGCGTAATTTCAGCTTGACGAATGCCCTCTTCGCCATAAGTTATGACCACGCTAATATAACTCTCTGGCTGATAGGGCATTCTTTCTGCCCACTCAATCGCCATAATTCCCGGCATTACTTCAATCCCTTCCCAATAAGTTTCTAAGTTTAAAGCTACGACCTCATGGGGTTCTAGGCGATATAAATCTAAATGGTAAAGAGGAACACGTCCTTGGGTGTACTCATTAATCAGAGTAAACGTAGGACTGACAATTGATTCAGTGATGCCTAAACCTTGACCAATCCCTTGTACCAATGTAGTTTTGCCAGTTCCTAAATTACCTTCTAATAAAATCACACTGCCAGTGGGGAGAGTTTGGGCAAGTGTGATACCCAAGTCTAATGTGGCCTGTGCATCTGTAAGTAATCTCTTCATAGGGACTGGGGACTGGGGAAATACTGCACTCAATATTCTAAATTAGTGGTCAAGATGTGATGTTGTTCTTGACTAGTAGAAATCATCAGGACTTACGTAACCAACCACGTATTTTCGTCATTGCGACCGTAGAGAAGCAATCTTAAAGCCTTGATTTCGTAGCGAGTGCGTCAGTCCTCATCATTTGACTTTATTTTCCATGATGAGCGCCTCTGTACCACCGCAACAAAACGCGTGCTAGTTTCTGGGGGTTGTGACGTACGCAACCTATTTCATCTTCATACAAGATATTAGCTAGAACAATGCGTCGCCCTAACTGGGTAACAGCCTCCCTGTCGAGAAACACTGGATGAGAATTTTGTTGAGCATAGCGCAGCAGTGATTTTTCTGAAGGGGATTTTTTGTGTACTAGTACGGCATCAAATAACTGTCTTTCTCCGCATGCCATATCAATGGCTTGAATGTGGTCAGCAACAGTATATCCTTGAGTTTCTCCTGGTTGGGTCATGATATTGCAGATGTAGATGCGGGGAGCATTAGTTTTGGCGATCGCATCGGCAATATCTGGTACAAGTAAATTAGGAATTAAGCTGGTATAAAGACTACCAGGTCCAATAATAATATAGTCGGCTTCTTTAATGGCCTTAATCGCTGCGGGTAAAGCCGGAGGGTTAGCCGGCATACAGCCAATTTTCACAATTTTCCCCCCAGCCTTGGGAATACTAGACTCACCCTCAATACGCCGGCCATCGTCTAATTCTGCCCAGAGGCGAACATCGCTGAGGGTAGCGGGCAAAACTTGTCCCCGCACAGCTAAAACCTTAGAACTAGCTGCCACAGCCCTTTCTAAATCTCCGGTAATATCGGTCATGGCAGTTAAAAACAAATTGCCAAAACTATGGCCTGTCAATCCATCTCCAGCTTTAAAGCGATATTGAAATAATTCTGTTAATAACTTTTCCTCATCTGCCAAAGCTGCCACACAATTACGAATATCGCCTGGTGGTAAAACGCCAAATTCCTGACGCAGCCTTCCAGAAGAACCACCATCATCAGCTACAGTCACAATGGCAGTAATATTAGCGCTGTAGGTTTTCAATCCTCGTAACAACGTGGAAAGTCCTGTACCACCACCAATTACTACTATTTTTGGCCCTCGGTATAATCGGCGATGAGCCAGCAACATGTCAATTAGTTCTTCTTCACCATCTGGTCTTAGCACCCTAGTAATTGAACCGACGGTGCGAGTTTGTCCCCATAGGATTAATAAAAAACCACACAGCAATACCAAAGGGCCGCTGATATAGTTGGGTAAAATGCCCGCGATTACTCCCAGAAAACCCCGAACTAACTCAATCATCCAAAAAATTGGGGTTAGCTTTACCCATATAGCCAACCCCAGAATTGCCAGCAGTACCCCGCCAAGACTGATTAGTAGCCAGCGTTTGATGGATAGCCCAGGGGATAACCACTTAAACCACTGGTTGACCCTATAGGACGTACGGCCGCGCGACTGCTTTTGCAGGGCGTTGAGGGCTTGTCTGAGAAAACCAATTGACATACCTGATTCGGAGCAGCGCTACAAACTAAATGATTAACAGAAAATGCACACTACATGGTTTTAGCATCAAATGTGAAATTCTTAAATTTATCAAGGACTTTAGACTAGCTGTAAGTCGTCAAAGTTGCCAGTATTGCCAGTAAAAGTAAATTTAATGGAAAAACGAATTTTAGGACTAGACCCAGGATTGGCAACTTTAGGATTTGGAGCCATTACCTGCACACAAAATCCCCAAAGAGTACAAGATACAACAGTCAATATGATTGACTTTGGGGTAATTCGGACAACGCCGGACACGGAGATGGGACAGCGGTTGTGTATCTTGTTCGACGATTTGCACACCCTGATTGAACAATTGCAGCCAGATTTGGTGGCAATTGAAAAATTGTTTTTCTATCGTATGTCAAATACTATCGTTGTGGCACAGGCACGGGGTGTACTATTGTTAGCTTTAGCACAACACCAACTTCCATATGTTGAATTTACCCCTGCTCAAATTAAACAAGCTTTAACTGGTTATGGCAATGCAGATAAGTCAGAAGTTCAAGATGCAGTGGCCCGGGAGTTGGATTTAGAGGAGATTCCGCGGCCAGATGATGCGGCCGATGCTTTGGCTGTGGCTTTGACTGCTTGGTTTCAAATATAAATTGTAAAACGAGAAGCGTTAATTGTACCTAATAACTGATTTGTCTGATTATTTCCCATTTCGGTGCTGGTGCGTCGCTACCTTTGCCAAGGTTGGCTGCTTGCAAAAGACACTTAAGAGGAAAAGTCAGAAATTCTCATTACCATAAGTAAATTAACGTATCATCTTTTCAGGACTTACGTAACCTACCACGTATTTTCGTCATTGCGACCGTAGGGAAGCAATCTCAAAGCCTTTATTTTCATGCCGAGTGCGTAAGTCCTACTTTTATTAAAGACGTATTTAAGCGTAACCATATTAATACCTTCCTTTAAGCCCGATAAATGCAAAACATTACACAGGCATTAGTTAAATGGCTTCCTACTGGTGCTGGAGCTGGTGTAACAGTTCATTTCCTCCTTAACCAACAATGGATACAGGCTGTAATTTCCACTTTTCTCACTGCCAGTTCCTCTCTTTGGGTGAAGTTTAGCGGCGAATTTATGAAAGCCCTAGAAGCGAAAGCAGAGGAAAAAGGTAAACAAGCTGGAGAATGGACTGCTAAACAAGCAGACGACTTACCAAATCAATTTATTAAAAAATTTTCAGGATTTGAGAGTAAGTATAAAAGGTTATTAGTTGATTTTTATTGTGACTTTGAGACCGAGGGGTTCAAAATTGGCTTACCTGTCTTGAATTTAGAAGATGTATTTGTACCGTTAAAAGTTGAGACAGGTAATTTAGAAAATATTCCTGGTGCAATGGTTTCTACTCAACACACCAGTCAACATTTTGAAAATCAAGAAATTTGGGATTTTTTAGCTGCTATTTATAAACAAAATATTTATCGCCGCATGGCTGTTATTGCTCCCCCTGGATATGGTAAAACAACCTTGCTGAAGCATTTAACTTTGACATATGCCAAAAATGGTCATAGCAAATATAAAGCACCGGCATTTTTACCAGTTTTATTGTACCTGCGCGATATCCGTGAAAAAATTACTAGCGATAATCCTCCAAATTTACCAGAATTAATTACCAATCACTTAAAAAATCAACCTGCTTTTGCTGAACTCAACCCCCAAACAGACTGGTTTAATCAACAATTAAAAAATGGTAAGTGTTTGGTCATGTTGGATGGATTGGATGAAGTCGCTGATAGTAATGAACGCTTGCAGGTAAGTAAATGGGTAAATCAGCAAATGGCTACTTATCGCCAAACAGCTTTTATTATTACTTCTCGTCCTTATGGTTATAGTAGTGCGCCTGTGGATGAGGTGAAAGTTATTTTAAAAGTTCTACCTTTCACCTTAGAGCAGATGAAGCAATTTATTAACAGTTGGTATCTGCAAACAGAAATTAGAAGTCGCGCAGGCAGAAATAATCAGGTAGTTAGGGCAGAAGCTGAGACAAATGCCGCCGATTTAATTGACCGGATTATTAATAATCGTGCTATAGCTGATATGGCAACAAATCCGCTTTTGGTAACAATGATTGCTACTGTTCACTATAGCGGTAGTGCTTTACCAGGACGGAGGGTAGAACTTTATCAAAAAATTTGTGATTTACTTTTGGGAACTCGACTAAATGCGAGAATTAAACCCCCTCTGACATCTGAACAATATAAATCGGTATTGCAAGTTTTGGCACTGGATTTGATGAAAAGGGAAACTCGCACTTTTGCACCAGCAAAAGTTGAGAGTTTAATTGATAAGGAACTGCAAACAATAGTTAATATTACATTAACGTCAGGAGAATTTTTAGAACAAGTTAAAGATGTGAGTGGGTTGATAGTTGAAAGAGAGCAAGGTATATTTGAATTTGCTCATTTGAGTTTTCAGGAATATTTAGCTGCGGCTGAGGTGAAGGAGTTGCAGCAAGAACAAATATTAATTGATAATTTTGACAATTCTTGGTGGGCGGAAACAATTCGCCTTTATGCGGCTCAAAGTGATGCTACTAATTTGATTCAAGCAGCCTTACAAAATCAAACAGTTACTTCTTTAAGTTTGGCTTATGATTGTTTGAAAGAAAGTAAGAAAGTAGAACTACAAACACAGCGTCAACTGGAAAATATTCTTGAAGCTGGTTTGACATCTAAAGATGCAAAAATTGCCCAGATAGCAGCACAGGTAAAATTAACCAGAAGGTTAAATAACTTATTGCGAATTAATGAAACCCAGGAAATAGATCAAAGTTATCTTACTTGGGCAGAGTATCAGGAGTTTATCAAAGATGCTTTTGGCACAAATACTATTGAACAAGGCTTTTTACCAGATGATGTGAATAATATTTCTCCCACTCAACCTGTCACGGGAATTAGTTTTCAAGCAGTTAATCGTTTTTGTGCTTGGTTGAGTTTAAAGTCTAATTTTGATAACAACCTAATTCGTTATAGATTACCCACAGAAGCAGAAATAAAAGATTATCCAGCCAGAGAAGAGAAACTTCTTACCTGTTGGACTCAGGAAAACCGCACTGATGGAGAAGGAATAAGGGTTGTTAAAGATCAATGGCCAGAACAATACAGACAACTTTTAGAACACTTAGCTGCTGGAAATTGGCTCGAGGCTGATGAGAAAACAGCTAAAATGATGCTGAAAGTAGCTAACCGAGAACGTGAAGGGTTTTTAGACATTGGTGCTATTGACAAATTTCCCTGTTCTGACCTCCGTACCCTTGACCAACTTTGGGTACAATATAGTTATGGTCGCTTTGGTTTTAGTGTTCAAAAGCTTATCTACGAGCAAAAAGGAAGAGACTGGAAAGCAATGTATGACGCATTGGAATGGTCAAGCGTAAATTATAGTAGCTTTAACACCACTACGGGACACTTACCTCTAAAATCTTACCATTTAGACAGAGACGAGAATGACTTGGAAAAAAAGGAACTGAGGAATATCTCTTCTCTCGCGCAGAGACTTGTAAATTGTAACCTATAAAGCTTTCAGTCAATCATAAACATTTTTTATTACCTACTTTTCTACGACGTTTCAAGGTTTCCCGGTTTTCGATACCTGGCACTCCCCCCTGGTGGTTGATAGCAGTTCGCCATAACAAATTTATCAGCTACTTTCTGAATTTCTGGGTCTGTTGCTTCCCATGTATTCCAAGGTAGATTCATTTGTCCTGGTGATGTTTTCTTCTTATTCGGCTTTCCTTTCAACTTCATTCCTGCTAATAGCTTGCTTCCCCAATGGTTACGCTTTTCTGGTTTTGGCTTTGGCTTTGGCTTGTACTTGCGACAAAACTCCCGATATCTAGCAGCACACTTATCTAGAGTCTTTCCCAGCCATAAAAATGCAGGATGCCATTCTGTTAAGCCAAAAATAATAAAAAAGAGCGGGTTTTTGACCCGCTCCTAAAGTAATATTAATTTAAGTAGCGATCGCTGCTTAATTAGCAATTTCTGGCGCTTTCAAAGATAGCTGTGGTGCCTCTTTTTGCTGCGCTAGAGTCGGCACAGAATCACGCAACCTTTCTGTTAACTGCACTGTGGTTGCGTCATACATCTGAGTCAATAATTTGGGATAAAACCCAATACCAATAATTGGCACCAACAAACAAGCAATGATAAACACTTCGCGGGGTTCCGCATCTATCAAAGCTTGGTGGGAAACTAATTCTTCGTTTTCTTGACCGTAGAAAATTTCCCGCAACATAGACAGCAAATAAATTGGAGTTAAAATCACCCCAACTGCCATCAAGAACACCACGATAACTTTAAAAGTGGAGCTATAAGCATCGCTGGTGGCAAACCCAACAAACACCATTAATTCTGCTACAAAACCGCTCATACCTGGCAATGCTAAAGAAGCCATAGAACAGGTGGTGAACATAGCAAAAATCTTTTTCATCCTCTTACCGACACCACCCATTTCATCCAACATCAAGGTGTGTGTCCGGTCATAAGTTGCCCCTACAAGGAAGAACAAACTGGCCCCGATTAAACCGTGGGAAACCATTTGTAAAACTGCCCCACTTAACCCCAAATCAGTAAAGGAGGCAAAACCAATCAGCACAAAGCCCATGTGAGAAATTGAGGAGTAGGCAATTTTCCGCTTGAGGTTGCGCTGGGCAAAGGATGTCAGGGCAGCGTAGATAATATTCACCACCCCCAAAACCACTAACACCGGTGCAAAATAAGCATGGGCATCGGGGAGCATTTGGGCATTCATGCGAATTAAGGCATAACCGCCCATTTTCAGCAGAATCCCGGCTAGTAACATGTGTACGGGGGCTGTAGCCTCACCGTGGGCATCAGGTAGCCAAGTATGTAAGGGAATAATTGGCAATTTGACAGCGTAGGCAATTAAGAACCCGCCATACAATAACATCTGGAAATTTAAGGCGAAATCCTTCAAGGCGATCGCTCGCATGTCGAAGGTCACCGTATCGCCGTAAAATCCCATTGTCAGGGCAGACAGCAAAATAAATAGCGACCCGCCAGCGGTATATAAAATGAATTTAGTTGCTGCGTATTGCCGCTTTTTGCCTCCCCAAATCGACAGCAGAAAATATATTGGTACCAGTTCTAGTTCCCACACCAGGAAAAATAACAGCATGTCCTGAACGGCGAACACGGCAATTTGACCGCCATACATCGCCAATATCAAGAAATAAAATAGCTTGGGCTTGAAGGTGACAGGCCAAGCTGCCAAAATCGCCAGTGTGGTAATGAATCCAGTCAAAATAATCAGGGGCATAGACAAGCCATCTGCCCCCACTGACCAATTCAAACCCAATTGTGGTACCCAGGGGTAACTTTCGACTAACTGCAAATCTGGATTGGAAAAGTCGTACCCAGTATAAAAGGCGTAAACAATTAGTGCAAAATCTATTAACCCCACAATCAGGGAATACCAGCGCACTGTTTTGCCTTCTTTGTCAGGGATGATGGGAAGAAGTAGCGACGCCGCTATTGGTAACAAAATAATGGTCGTCAGCCACGGGAAATTAGCTGTATTCATCGCAATTCGTCTGCAATCAGAATCATGTTTGGCAAAAAGACACTAGCTATTTATTAAGTAACAGCTTTTTGGTTATTTAGTCTGGCTTGTTAGGTTGATTTAATAAAACAAAGAAAGATGAAGGAGGGAAAAGGTATACCCTGCCTTCATCTCGTAAAACAGTGCTGAGTGCTGAAGAACCAGTGCTGAATGGCGAACTGGTGTGTTTGAGTAAGAAGAGGATTCAAAGTCACCACTCAACCATGAAGTTAGGTTATACCGAATAAAATCACTAAGCCCAAAACAGCCCCGAAGATAATTAAGGCATAGAATTGAGCGCGACCGTTTTCTAGGTATTTCAGACCTTCACCACTTACCAGGGTGAAAAAGCCTGTGAGGTTAACTGCACCATCGACAACCCGGAAGTCAACTTCCATAACTTGTCTGGCTACACGACGTAAGCCCAAGACAAAGACACGATGGTAAATGTCATCAAAGTACCACTTGTTGAGGGATAGCTCATAAAGTGGTTTGATTTGCGAGGCGATGGCAGCTGGGTTAATTTTACCCTGCAAATACATCAGCGAAGCCAAGGTAATGCCAATTAAGGAAATGCCCACAGAAGCCCCCGCCATGACGTAAAACTCGGTCGGGTTAAACTCAGCAGCTTTTTCCAAAACTTCGGTGAGGGTTTCGCTAGGGGGAAAAATGAACTCCTCGAAGTAGTTGGCGTAGGGTGTCCCTACTAAACCAATCAAAATTGAAGGTATAGCCAACAATGCCAAAGGCAAAGTCATCGTCCACGGTGATTCATGGGGAGTATCACTGTGATGTCCGTGGGCGTCATGGGCATCATGTGCTGCCAATTCTCCTTGTTTCATTGCCCCAGGCCCAAAATTAGGCGCTGGTTTGGCTGACTCTAATTCTAAGACAATGGTGGATGCAGCTTGCTTGAGTTTGGCTTTGATTTTCTCGTCTGTACCCCGGAATTTGCCTTCAAATGTCATGAAGTACATTCTGAACATATAGAAAGCGGTAATCCCGGCGGTTAGCCAGCCAATCAACCACAAAAATGGGTTAGCTTCAAAAGCATTACCGAGAATTTCGTCTTTTGACCAGAAGCCAGCAAATGGCGGAACACCAGAAATTGCCAAGCAACCAATCAAAAAGGTAATGCTGGTAACGGGCATATACTTTCTTAGTCCCCCCATCAACCGCATATCTTGGGCTAAAGCAGGGTCATGACCAACAACGCCTTCCATACCGTGAATCACCGAACCAGAACCCAGGAAGAGCATGGCCTTGAAATAGGCGTGAGTCATCAGGTGGAATAAACCAGCACTGTAGGAGCCTAGTCCCATTGCCATCACCATGTAGCCTAATTGGGAGATGGTGGAGTAAGCTAGACCCTTTTTGATGTCATTTTGGGTTATGGCGATGCTAGCCCCTAAAAACGCCGTAAATGCCCCGGTAAAGGCAATGACGTTCATGGCAACTGGCACGTGTTCAAAGACTGGGTACATGCGGGCAATGAGGAATACCCCTGCTGCCACCATTGTTGCTGCGTGAATCAGGGCAGAAATGGGCGTGGGGCCTTCCATTGCATCTGGTAGCCAGACATGCAAAGGAAATTGGGCAGATTTAGCAACTGGCCCCAAGAACACTAAAATCGCCAAAAGAATGGCGAGAAAATTGCTCACAGAACCTGTTTCTACTAGTTGGGCCAGGCGATCGCCCATGACACCGAAATCAAAGCTGCCTGTGGCCCAGAACAGCCCTAAAATGCCGAGGAGTAAACCAAAGTCACCCACCCGGTTGGTGACAAATGCCTTTTGACAAGCATCTGCTGCCGCTTTGCGATCGTACCAAAAGCCCACCAGCAAGTAGGAACACATCCCCACCAGTTCCCAGAAAATGTAAATCTGTACCAGGTTGGGACTAACTACCAGACCCAACATCGAGGAACCAAACAAGCTGAGATAGGCGTAAAACCTCACATATCCTGGGTCATGAGCCATATAGCCATCGGTGTAGACCATGACTAATAAAGCTACTGTGGTCACAATCACCAGCATCACAGCTGTGAGGTGGTCGATAGTGTAGCCCATACTCAGGTGAAAATTACCTGCTGCTGCCCATTCTAGGGTGCGGATATAAGGCGCATGTCCTTGAATTTGGCTCCACAGCAAGGCCAACGAGAATGCCATCGCTGTTCCCATCAGGGAGATGATTACCACAGCGTTGAGTTGTCGCAGGCGGTTTGTCACCTGATTTAAAGAAATTAACCCTAGACCAACTAGCATTGCCCCTAAAAGGGGAAATACTGGAATTAGCCAGGCATATTGATAGATTACTTCCATCACTGACGCTTACTTTTAGAATTCTTGACTAACTTGGCGGAACTGTTAATAATTGTGACACACACCCTTGAGGATAAAATACCCCACCCAATGAGCTTTGGGCGGGGTAATTAAGCATGGTTTTATATTTTAGCGACTGGGGACTACGTACTAGGTACAAAAAAAGAGTGTTCTTCACGCCCAGTACCCAACCCCTCATCCCCTAGTTATGCTGAACGACATTCTAAATCTGCTGTCATGGCACTGTTGTATGTTTTAGTGCGATTACTGTAAGTAAGATTAATTTGTTCTAAAGCCAAACGTAAATCGTCTCTGCCACGAAAACCTTCTAGGCGCTGCCGAACTATGCCGTTTTCTACTAATAGTAAAGTAGGTAATGACTTTAGTCGATAAGCATTAGCCAGTTTAAAGTTGTCATCAGCATTGACCCCGACTAATTTAATTTGATCCCCACATTGAGCATTAAATTGCAACAATAAAGGATGAATAATGCGACACAGGCCGCACCAAGGTGCTTCAAAATTAACTAAAACAGGAATTGGTGATTCTAAAACTTCTTGAGTAAATGTCCGCTCACTAACCGACAACACCATGACGCCTCTAAAATTATAGGGTTTTGATATCAAAACTAGCTATCAGTCGTGGGAATTGGCAAGCTGGCCAGTGCCTAAATCATGCTCTTTTGGGTAAACATGATTGTGCAACTATTTCCGCTCTTATTTTAACTTTGATCAAAAAGCCAGTGTGAGTTCACGGTGGCTTTTTTGCTTTTCAACTCCTGATTGCTGCTCTTGAGGGAATTAGACTGCTTTGCCATCGCTCTCCCCAGATAGGCATTTGACCAGCAACATACTTTTATAAATTATCAAACTGACTGACCCCACTCCCACTGACAGCTGTTTGCATTCATCCTACATTGATTTGGTAGCAGTTGATAAGGGGAAATTTTCATGAATCTTGTATTTTTTGGGGATCATGGGGATCAGCTGAAATTACCATTCTACCCTACTAGTCGCTACAAGCAATAGAGGATGCGCCCACCATAACAGACCTATAAAAATTGTTACTCCTAAATAGGCTGGACGGATAAATTCCTGCCATTTGATAGATTGACGACCATCAATAATTGCTTGGAAAGGAATAATTGAAGTCCGTTGTTTGGCAATTTCAAAAGCTTCTCCATAACGGGCAGCTAGGCGGCGATCGCCATGCCAAACTCCAAATATATGGTGCAAAATCAAACCAATGGAAGTAACTAGGGTAAAACTAGTTCCTAACCAAAGTGTATGGGCAACACACCAGATTATTTGCCCTACCATCTGCGGATGGCGGGTAATACGAATGATGCCTGTCTCGTAGAGGGAGACTTGGGGCTTTTGAATAGCGGCAATTTCTAGTAGATTGAAGGTGGCAGGATACAAAAACAAAAACGAAATTGCTGACAACACCCAAACTACTGACTTTACACCAGGTACGCCCTGCACCTGCCACAGTTGTAAGCCATCGTAACGATGATTAAAAAAATAAATAATTAAGATCACAGCCAACGGTAAACTAACTAATGCAAAAAAAATGCGATAAAGCCTTGGCCCGATATACTTCTCTGCCCAAGGACGTAGAGCGGCTCCTCCACTGTGGGCGATCGCAAAAGCTATTTGTAACCCCAACATGACAAAATGACTGGGAGTAAGCCAAGAATTAAGCATCGTATACATAGGTGAGGGAATTTAACAAAAATTTAATTCAGTACAACCAATACCACAAAGTATTCCCTAGGGAACTTTCATCAAGATGTTGTGGTACTGTCTTTTTCGAGTCAAGCTTCCAAGTTTTAAATGCAACAAAATATTTGTGGCTAGAAAGCTATGAAACTTGATTTGTTGCCAAAGCTGCTTTTTTCCAAG
Source organism: Nostoc sp. CCY0012 (assembly GCF_963920855.1). Classification (NCBI taxonomy): domain Bacteria; kingdom Bacillati; phylum Cyanobacteriota; class Cyanophyceae; order Nostocales; family Nostocaceae; genus Nostoc; species Nostoc sp. CCY0012. The sequence goes on from NZ_CAWUDM010000023.1 coordinate 57,785, forward strand.
TTTGTGGGTTGAGCCTTATGTCTGACCTTCCTTTCACTTTAGATCAGTTACGTATCCTGAAAGCGATCGCTGTAGAAGGCAGCTTCAAGCGCGCCGCTGATAGTCTTTATGTCTCACAACCTGCTGTGAGCTTGCAAGTACAAAATTTAGAACGGCAGCTGGATGTGCCTTTATTTGACCGGGGAGGACGCCGCGCACAATTAACTGAAGCGGGGCATTTACTCCTGAGTTATGGGGAAAAAATTCTCAGTTTATGCCAAGAAACTTGTCGCGCTATCGAGGATTTACAAAACCTCCAAGGCGGTACCTTAATTGTCGGTGCTTCTCAAACCACCGGTACTTATCTGTTGCCGAAAATGATCGGCATGTTCCGGCAAAAGTACCCCGATGTGGCAGTCCAACTACACGTCCACTCTACCCGGCGCACCGCTTGGAGTGTCGCCAATGGACAAGTTGATCTGGCGATCATCGGGGGCGAAATTCCCGCAGAACTGGGCGAATCTTTGGAAGTTGTGCCTTACGCAGAAGATGAACTGGCGCTGATTCTGCCCATATTTCATCCTTTTGCTAAACTCGAAACCATCCAAAAAGAAGACCTATATAAACTCCAATTCATTGCCCTCGACTCCCAATCAACTATCCGCAAAGTAATTGACCAGGTATTAGCACGCTGTGATATCGATACCAGGCGGTTTAAATTTGAAATGGAACTAAATTCCATAGAAGCAATTAAAAACGCCGTGCAATCAGGTTTAGGCGCTGCCTTTGTTTCTACTTCCGCCATCGCTAAAGAATTACAAATGGGTGTATTACAATGCACTCCCATTGAAGGCGTTGTGGTGAAGCGGACGCTATGGCTGATTTTTAATCCTAATCGCTATCGCTCCAAAGCAGCAGAAGCCTTTAGTCAAGAAATTCTCCCGCAATTTGCTACTCCAGACTGGAATCAAGATATGTTAAAATTATCACACAAGAAACTAGTGGTAAATACACTGGATGCAGCAACCCCAAGTTCCTCTGACGCAGGCTAAAATCTAGTCATTATAATTACTAATTCGTAGTTCGTAATTCGTAGTTAATAAATTTAGAATTTATTTCTAGAATTTATTAATTAACAAAAAATCATGATGGCAAGCAACTTTATTGATGGCTGATATCACAATTACGAATTACGAATTAACAATTACGAATTATTTTGACTAATGACTAAAAACTAAAATGGAAGTTTACTGCACCCGTCCTCGCTGTCCGCGCCCTAAAAATCATTTTGCGGATTTAGATGATGTCACAACATTAAGAACAACACAGCAAAAATACTGCACTACCTGTGGGATGCCACTTCTGCTGGATGGTCGGTATGTACCCATTAAATTACTGGGGAAAGGTGGTTTTGGTGCAGCTTTTCTCGCACGCGATCGCCGGATTCCCGGAATGCGTGAATGTGTAGTGAAGCAATTCCAACCGGCGGGAAATTTAAGTACTACTCAACTAGAATTAGCTCAACAGCTGTTTGAAAGAGAAGCGGAAGTTTTATCCCAAATCGGCAACGAACATGAGCAAATACCCGATTTATTTGCTTTTTTTCCCGTGGTAGTTAATAGCTTGCAACCAGGACACCAAGACCAGTTTTTTTACTTAGTTCAAGAATATATTGATGGGCTAAATCTCGAAGAAGAGTTAATGCAAAATGGTAAATTTTCGGAACAGCAGGTTGTAGAAGTACTCTCAGAAATTTTGAAAGTATTACAGTTTGTTCACGATAAACGCATTATTCACCGAGATATCAAGCCTTCTAATATTATGCGTCGTCGGGATGGCAAACTTTTTCTGTTGGATTTTGGTGCAGTTAAGCAAGTTACAAATGCCCCATCAGCAGGTGCTGGTTCTTCTACAGGTATTTACTCTATGGGATTTGCTCCACCTGAGCAAATGGCAGGTAATCAAGTTTTTCCATCCACAGACTTGTATGCGTTGGCTGTAACTATGCTGAATTTGCTCACAGGTCAAGAAGCAAATCAGTTATTCGATGCCTACAGCAACCAGTGGAAATGGCGCTCTCAAGCCAGTATTAATCCTCGACTAGCTGATATTTTAGATAAAATGCTGCTACCTGCGGCTAATCAACGCTTTCAATCAGCTAATGAGGTGCTGACAGCCCTGAATCAGTCATCCACACTTCCTGTTATACCCAAACCGCAACCGCCCCACATACAGCCCCAAGCAACACCATCTCAACCAACGTTTGCCACTTGGGAATTATTAAGTAGTGCAGGTTTTAGTGGCTTTGAAGGGGCATTAATTGTCATCGCCTTGTTTAGTCTATTGCCATCAGCTATTATTAGCTTGCCAGCTGCCGCCTTAATTTTAGGTATACTAATTTTTGCCCAAACTAAGCGGTGGATTGAAAAATTTGATTTATTAATAATTTCGGGAATCACCTTTGCTATTATCGTTTTTACTCCCTGGTTCCGGGGAGATTTAGGCATTCCAGAAATCGCATTTTTAGCAGTTGCAGCTGCTTTAGTCACCATTGCCGTGACAGCAATATTTCGCCTGATTTATAAATTATTATCTTTGATATTTTAATTAAAAATAAAAAATTAGTTATGTCCTCTAAGAAAGAAACTACTATTCTTGTTTTATCTCTGCTAGTTACATTAGGATTAGTCGGTACTGGTTTGTGGTTATTTCAAAATCGAATTTTCCCCCAAAACCAGTCAAGTAATAATTTAACAATTGATAATCAATCGATTGCTGACCGCATTAGTTTTGGAGAAAAAACTTTAACTCCTGGTGAAATAACGCCAGTCAAAAAAGAGGGAATACAGGCGTTAGCTAATGAAAATTACCCTGAAGCGATCGCTAGTTTAGAAGCATCCTTAAAACTCCAACGTAATGACCCAGAAGCGCTGATATATCTAAATAATGCCCGTATTGGGTCTTCTCAAAGCTACACCATTGTTGCGTCTGTACCGTTGGGTACTGACCCCAATGCTTCTTTAGAAATTTTACGTGGCACGGCCCAAGTGCAAAATGCCGTTAATACTTCTGGAGGAATTAACGGAGTACCCTTAAAGGTCGGCATCGCCAATGACGATGACAATCCAGAAATAGCCCAACAAATTGCGGCTACCTTAGTCAACAATCCGCAAATATTAGGCGTGGTTGGCCCTAATAGTAGTGATACCACTTTAGGTGCTGGCAAGATTTATAATTCTGGAAAACTGGTAGCTATTTCTCCCACCAGTACCTCGGTAAAAATTTCTAATTTTAGTCCCTACGTTTTTCGCACGGTTCCCAGTGATTTTATTGCTGCTAGAAGTTTAGCCAACTATATGGTAAAAACTTTGCAACAGAAAAATGCCGTAGTGTTCTTTAATTCCCAGAGTAATTACAGCCAGTCTTTAAAATCGGAGTTCGTTTCTTCTGTTTTGTTAGAGGGTGGACAGGTATCACGGGAATTTGACTTGTCTCAAGCCAACTTTAGTGCAGCGCAAAGTCTAGAACAAGCCAAGCAGCAAGGTGCAGAAGTGTTGATGTTAGCAACCAATACTGACACTTTAGATAAAGCCTTACAAGTAGTTCAACTCAACCAGAAGCAATTAAGTCTCCTTGGGGGTGATGATGTGTATACAGTTAAAACTTTAGAAATTGGCAGAGATCAAGCAGTGGGAATGGTGGTAGCAGTTCCCTGGCATATTGCAGGCGATACCACATCAAAATTTCCCCAAGAGTCGCGGCAGTTATGGGGTGGTGATGTCAGCTGGCGCACTGCCCTGGCCTATGATGCCACTGTGGCACTGATTGTGGCATTAGAACGTAATCCTACCCGTTCTGGAGTCCAACAAGCACTTGCCTCATCTGACTTTGCTGCTCTTGGTGCTTCTGGGGCAATTAGATTTTTACCCTCAGGCGATCGCAATGCGGCTGTACAACTAGTACAAATAGTGACTGGTAATCGTTCGCGTACTGGCTATGACTTTGAACCAGTAAAGTAAACCGTTGCTTTTTCTAGAACAATTTACCTTTGGGAAGGCGAGAAAATAGGCGATCGCTGCATCCACTGGTCAAGAAATTAGTTTATCCTGGAAATAGTGAAAGTTTAAGAAATTTTAAGCTCTGTTTCCAAAATACTCATGCAATGCATTGTTAATCGCCGCGCTCAGTTTTCGGCTAGTCATCGCTATTGGTTGCCAGAATTGAGTGAAGCCGAAAATACTGAGAAATTTGGTGCTTGTTCGAGATTTCCCGGACATGGACACAACTATGTTTTATTCATCTCTCTAGCGGGAGAATTGGATCAATATGGCATGGTGTTGAACTTGTCTGATGTGAAACACGTAATTAAGCGCGAAGTTACCAGCCAACTAGACTTTTCTTATCTCAACGATGTGTGGGCAGATTTCCAAGAAACTCTACCTACCACCGAGAATATTGCACGGGTTATCTGGCAACGTTTAGCACCCCACTTGCCTTTAGTCCGTGTGCAGTTATTTGAACATCCTGAACTTTGGGCAGATTATATAGGAAACGGAATGGAAGCCTACCTCAACATCAGCACTCACTTTAGCGCCGCCCATCGGCTGGCTCATCCTGACTTGAGTAACGAAGAAAATTCCCAGATTTATGGTAAGTGCGCCCGTCCTCATGGTCATGGACATAACTACCATTTAGAAGTTACCGTAAAAGGGGAAATTGATTCGCGCACGGGGATGATTGTCGATTTAGGTGCTTTAAATCAGGTAATAGAAGATTATGTGGTAGAACCATTTGATCACACCTTTTTAAACAAAGATATTCCCTTCTTTGCCAACGTTGTACCCACAGCTGAGAATATTGCACTTTACATTAGTAATTTACTGCGATCGCCTATTGAGGAATTAGGCGCTACACTGTACAAAATAAAACTGATTGAAAGTCCCAATAACTCCTGTGAAATTTATTGCACAAATACAGAAACTAAGAATGTCAGTACAATCACACAAGAGCCAGTTTTAGCGCGTATATAGTCTACCAACTATATTTTAAACAATTCCTAATGTCCCTGACTTATTGAATAAGTCGGGGATATGTTTTTGGATTTTATTTATGTGGTGAAATTTACAATTTCATGATCAATGGTTTAATTGACACCTAATATTGGCCAACTATACCCAAAATTTAAATATGGTTCATATTAGCTTGAAAAATTAAAAAATATAGATACTATTTTATTTAAGCCACAGATGTATGTAAATACCATGCACATAGCACATACAAGATAAATGTGCTGAAATTTTGATTGAGAAAATATTCGCAATTGCAGTCAATCATTTTCAATGGCAAAGAAATTGGACACCTGTACAAAGATTTATAGATGCAGTCAATCGCGGGACTTTAATCGAGCAGGTGCAATCTAAATTATCTCTCAATCTGTTTTAACGGGAGCATCCCAAATATGTAAAAAGCCCTGAGACTGGAAGTCTGGGGCTATATAAACCAAGTTCTTAGTTCGACTGACTTGTACTGAACCTTGTCGAAGTGGCTTCGCCGAAAGTCCTGCGCGGACTCAACTTAGAAATAAAATTTCTGATAGAGACGAATTACGAAATTCGTTCTGAATATTGCCTGAATATTAATATTTTTTATGTTAAATATTTTCTGCATTAAACAGTACTCTCTAGGACACTTGCAATAAATAGCTCATACAGTGTCCCATGAGAAAGTAAACTACCAACATAGCAGCCGCAGCAAGTGCCACCAATGTCCCAGCCAGCATTAAAGAAAATTCTTTATGCTCAACGGCTTTCTCCATGAGATGGAGTGACCACGCTACCAGCGCCACATCAAATAGTAAAATAGGGATCAACATATTTCTTAATATTTATTCATACTCGTAAATTAATGTTAACACTGTTTTAGAGAACTGTATCTAACTTGTGATAGATGTGATTACTTTTCGATCATGTTGAACACATCATGATAATAATCGAATTGGCACCGAGCGATCGCCTAGATAATTTTTGATCTCGGCTACGCTTAATTGTCCGTAATGCAGTAATGACGCTAGTAATGCAGCTTCAGCTTTCCCCTCAGTTAGTGCCGTATAGATATGTTCACAGTTACCTGCACCACCAGAAGCAATCACAGGAACTTGTACAGATTCAGCGATGGCTCTTGTTAACTCTAGGTCGTAGCCAGCTTGAGTCCCATCAGCATCCATACTAGTGACTAGGAGTTCCCCTGCACCTCGTTTTTCAACTTCTTGCGCCCAACGTAAAGCATCTAAGCCGGTGTTTTCCCTACCACCTCGCACGTACACATCCCAGCCAGGATTGTTGGGGTCAATCCTGCGTCTAGCATCAATAGCAACAACTATGCATTGATTACCAAAGCGATCGCTTGCCCGATCAATCAAGTCTGGATCACGTACGGCCGCAGAATTAATACTAACCTTGTCTGCGCCTGCCCGTAACAAAGCTTTAACATTTTCTAAGGATTGAATCCCACCACCTACAGTCAAAGGAATAAAGACCTGTTCAGCGGTGCGGTACACCACATCAATAATTGTATCCCGGTCTTCATGAGTGGCTGTAATATCCAGAAACACTAACTCATCAGCACCAGCCTCGTTGTAAACTTTTGCTAGTTCTACCGGATCACCTGCATCCTTGAGATCTACAAAGTTAACTCCTTTTACAACCCGTCCCGCCTTAACATCTAAACACGGTAAGATTCTTTTAGACAACATAATAACTTTTTCACTCCTGGGTAATCATCCGGAATTTAAATTCTAAATTGGTGCGCGCAGTTCCCACAAAAAATTTTTGCACCCGTGTTTAGTCGCGGCCATTGTGGCCTCGATGGCACTCAAACAGTCCTCAAGTCAAAGTTGATAGCTGAATTATGGCGATAATCTCCTCGAAAAAACAGCCTCAAGAACCCAACGGACAACCAAAGCAGCGTCAGGAGTCTGCGCCCAAACCCTCCAATGAAAATATTTTGCAACCGGAAGCTGCTGTTGATGAACAAGGTAAGCAAGAAGAGAGTATCCGGCCACAGCGATTTGCTGATTACATTGGGCAGAAAGACTTAAAGGATGTGTTAGATATTGCCATCAAAGCAGCTAAGTCACGCAGTGAGGTGTTGGATCACTTGCTGCTATATGGGCCTCCGGGATTAGGTAAAACAACAATGGCCATGATTTTAGCATCGGAGATGGGAGTAAACTACAAAATTACCAGTGCGCCAGCGTTAGAGCGTCCAAGGGATATTGTAGGGCTACTAGTGAACCTTAAACCCGGAGATATATTATTTATTGATGAAATTCACCGTCTTTCGCGGATGACCGAAGAAATTCTCTATCCGGCCATGGAAGATTATCGCTTAGATATTACTATTGGCAAGGGTTCCAGCGCCCGGATACGAAGTGTACCACTAACTAAATTTACCTTGGTGGGAGCCACAACCCGTGTGGGGGCCTTAACTTCACCATTGCGCGATCGCTTCGGGTTAGTCCAGAAATTGCGCTTTTATGAAGTTGACGAACTCAGCCAAATTGTCTTACGCAGTGCTGAATTTCTCAAAACTCCCATTGCACAAGATGGAGCCACAGAAATTGCCCGTCGTTCACGTGGAACGCCCCGTATCGCTAATAGATTACTCAAGCGTGTACGTGATTATGCGGAAGTTAAATTATCTGGTGAAATTACAGAAAGTGTCGCAGCAGAAGCATTGCAACTATTTCAAGTCGATCCATGCGGTTTAGATTGGACAGACCGCCGAATGTTGAGTGTAATTATTGAACAATTTAACGGTGGCCCAGTGGGATTAGAAACAATAGCCGCCGCTACAGGTGAAGATACCCAAACAATTGAAGAAGTCTATGAACCGTACCTGATGCAAATTGGCTATTTAAGCCGCACTCCTCGCGGTAGAACAGCCACAACCGCAGCCTACAAGCATTTGGGATTTAAGCCACCTAATGAACAGTTGTCGTTGTTGTAGCCAATAATGATGCTGATGCTAAGGCGGGAGAGGAGCAACGTGTTCAGTGAGCAGTTCGACAAGCTCACTGTGCCACAGTTGGACAAGCTCACTGTGCCACCTGCGATACCCTGAGCTTGCCGAAGGGTAACTGCTCAGGGCATCGTCTTCCAGAGCATTCTTGATTGGTCGGACTACCTCCCCCCTGCTCCCCTGCCCCCCTGCCTCTTTTGACGGGAGATATTTTTTCGTGCCAAGATGCAAAGTTACTAAGTTGTTGAACCTGAATTTATGAGAAATTCTTTCATGCCAAAAATTCGTCTTTCTAACGGAACGAAAATATTTTGTCTACAAAAAAATGAAGCCCGATTAATGTATCAGGAGGTACAGAATTATGTGAAACACGGTATTCAAATCAATGCAGGTGATACCGTTTTTGATGTTGGCGCAAATATAGGATTATTTACACTTTGGTTATTTGAAAAATTTAATCATCAAATTAATGTTTATTCCTTTGAACCCATACCTGATATTTATGAAGTATTGAATGCTAATGTTAAGGGTTTGAATGCTGAAAATATCAAATTATTTCCTTGTGGGCTTTCACAACAATCTGGTGATGTAAAATTCACTTATTATCCAAATATGACATTTGGTTCTACTGCATACCCAATTAGCAAAAACTCCGAAATAGATGACCTGAAAGAGATAGCTGTAGCAAATTTTAAACATTTTCCTGCCTCGATTTCCTGGTTACGGTGGTTGCCCTATTCTGTGTTTTCACGAATTATCAATTATAAATTGACAAGCAGTTTTCAAGGACAGCAAGTTAATTGTCAATTAAAAACTATTTCAGAAATTATTTTTGAACACCAAATTGAAAAAATTGATTTACTAAAAGTGGATGTAGAAAAAAGTGAAATGGATGTGTTATTAGGTATTAAAGATGAGGATTGGCACAAAATTAAGCAAGTTTTTGTAGAAGTCCATAATTTGGATTTTCGTATAGACCAGATCAGCTATTTGCTGAAAGATCAAGGATTTAAAAATATTAAAATTGAACAAGAACCTATACTCAATGGATCTGATATTTTTAGTTTGTATGCTTGGTAACAATATTATGAAATATCCAAATTCTCTATGAAGTTCAGTAGCATAGATATCTGCAAAAATGCAATACGCATTAATTGTAAATTCTGTAGAGGCGTTTAAGGAAAATTTCTATATTCTTGGCTGGATATGTATTTTATTGTTAACTAATAATTGAAGATTGTTTTATGATCAATGATGTTGCACATAAAAAAGAATTAAATGATTAAAATAATTGGTATTTTTCTAAGTCTATTACTTGTGTTTGGCTGGAGTAAACCAGTTATGGCAGTATCCCCACCGCCTAGCATTACTCAAGAACAGTTACAACAAGGAGATGAATTAGCAAATAAGGCTTTTAAAGCTACTAATAAAGGTGATTTTGCCACAGCGGAAACTTACTGGACACAGATTATCGAGCAATTTCCCACCAATGCCGGTGCATGGAGTAACCGGGGCAATTCGCGGGTGAGTCAGAATAAGTTACAAGCCGCATTGACAGATTACAACCAAGCCATAGAATTGGCTCCCAACGCCACCGATCCTTATTTGAATCGTGGTACAGCCTTGGAAGGTTTAGGAAAATGGGAAGAGGCGATCGCAGATTATAATCATGTCTTGAAACTTGATCCGAATGATGCGATGGCGTACAACAATCGGGGTAATGCTAAATCAGGGTTAGGAAAATGGGAAGAGGCGATCGCAGATTATCAAAAATCAGCAGAAATTGCCCCGAATTTTGCCTTTGCCCGTGCCAATTATGCCCTCGCCCTTTATGAAACTGGTAAAACTGACCAAGCCATCCGCGAAATGAAGAACATAGTCCGCAAATATCCCCAATTTGCCGATATGCGCGCCGCTCTCACAGCAGCTTACTGGGTAAATGGCAATAAAGGTGAGGCGGAAAGTAATTGGGTGGCAGCTTATGGACTAGATAATCGCTACAAAAATATGGACTGGGTGACAAATATCCGCCGTTGGCCTCCCAGTATGGTGGTAGCTTTAGATAAATTTTTGAAACTTCAGTAAGTACTGCTGACTCTACATTCCAGGCTAGCCATCAAAAATCTGTCTGATAGACCTTCTGTAAACTGTCCCTGTTTTCTGGTATACATCTTTGTAACTAACCAAAAATAGGGATTATGACTCATTTTTGGTTATTTATTTGCTAGGTCGTATTAGTTATTACAAATAATTTTTTTCAGAACTTACGTAACCCTAACGTATTTCCGTCATTGCGACCGTAGGGCAGCAATCTCAAAGCCTTGATTTTCGTGGCGAGTGCGTAAGTCCTATTTTTATATGAAACAGCTTTTTAAGAAGCTGGAAACGATGCGGTAGTATCGGGAGAATTTGAAGTTTTTGTTGGATTAAAGAAAATTTATGTTTCAAGAGATTACTGCTCAGATAGCTTTTTCTTCCTTTTTTCCATATTTATCCCTATTCCTAGGGTTTAGTAGCGTAGTGGGAATCCTTAGCTGGCGCTGGTGGAAACAAAAAAATACTTACAAATCCCTAGAATCAATCCCCTCTCCGCCCAGACACTGGCTGTTAGGAAATATTCCACAAGTATTAGCAGCAGTAAAACAGAAAAAATTTTTCCAATTATTGTTTGATTGGAGCCAGCAGCTAGGCCCGATGTATGTTTACCGGGTGGGCTATCCAATTCTAGTTTTGAGTAAACCGAAAGTTATTGAACAGACGATTGTTAATGGGATGAGAGACGGTAGCCTCGTCAGGTCTAAACAAGCGAGCAAAGCTTGGAATGACATTGGTGGCCCCATTCTTTTGGGTCAAAATGGTGCTGAGTGGCAATGGCGACGCAAGGCTTGGAACCCTGAGTTTAGTTCTAGCGGTCTGTCCAGATATGTGGAAATTATTAACCAAGCCTGCGAACAGGTAATTGAGAAACTCAAAGCAGCTCCGCCACTAAAAGAAGTTCAGATAGATCCTCTGTTTATAGAACTAACAATGAGAGTAATTTCCTCTCTCATGCTGGGTATTCCTGTGGATAGCAAAACTGCTAGTCCTGAAGGGCCACCCCTTGATGTACTAAAGGTGTACGAATCAATGTCTATTCTCGGCTATCGATTCTTAAGGGTAGCTACTGGCGAGAAAAGATGGATGAAATATCTGCCAACGAAGAATTCACGAGATTATTGGGCAGCAAGACGATATATAGAAGACTTCCTTACTCCCCGTATAGACTTAGCTTTACAGATGAGGGAACAAAACAAAACCGATTTGGCACAGGTAAGTTCTTTGTTCCAAGAATCAATGTTAGTAAAAATAGCTGCCAAAGAACCAAAATATAATCGTGAAACACTAATAGCAGAAGCTATTGAACTATTAATAGCAGGTACTGACACAACAGCCCATTCTTTATCCTTTGCCGTTGCGGAGTTGGCTTTAAATCCAAGAGTTTTTCAGCAGGCACAAGCAATTGTTGACCAAGTTTGGCAAAGTCCAGGTGGTATTAATACAGAAAACCTCAAGGAATTGACTTATATTCAGGCTATTTTCAAGGAGACTTTGCGCCTTTATTCAGTTGCGTCCGGCTCGACTTCATTGGAGGCTCAACGTGACATTATAATTGAGGATAAGGTTATTCCTCGTGGTACAAAAGTTTTCTGGTCAATGTTTGGGGCGGGAAGAGATCCAGAAATCTATTCTCATCCGGAAGAATTTTTGCCTGAGCGTTGGTTAAACAAGAGTACCGAAAGTACTCCATTACCAATGATTACCTTTGGCTCAGGTTCTCACCGTTGCCTGGGAGAGCATTTATCGATGCTGGAAGCAACAGTGATGCTGTCACTACTACTACGCCACTTCGACTGGGAGTTAGTCAACGGTCGTGCATCCCTGGAAAATTTACAGCAGAACCTTTTGATTTATCCATGTGATGGAATGCCAGTACGTTTTCGATTAAGAAATGAGGGGTAAGGCTTTCAGACTTCTGTGATAAATTTATCAACAGGATGCGATCGCACCACACCCCCTTGGTTTTACACTGAACTAGTCTCAAGAACTGGCTGATGTTGCTCACGCCTGCCTTTGACTAACATTTGTACACCTCCTTTGGGCCCAAACAGTATGCCCTTACGTGCTGGCTGTACTGGTTCACTATTAGCCAATTCCATTTGCCAATTTGACAGTACGGTTGCTAGTACCAATTTCATCTCAAATAGAGCAAAAGCCATGCCAATACAGCGACGGTTCCCACCACCAAAGGGTAAATATTCCGAAGCTGAAAACTGTTTTTCTAAAAAACGCTCTGGTTTAAATGTCTTGGAATCAGGATATAAATCTTCCCGATGATGGGTGAGATAAACACAGGGAATTAATAAAGTCCCAGGGGTAAACTGATATCCCCCAATTTCTAGCGGTGATTTTACCAATCGACTCAAAACTAACATTGCTACTGGGTAAATGCGTAATGTCTCTGAGCAAACTGCATTTAAGTAAGGTAATCGGAAAATAGCATTGGGGTCGGGATTTTCTCCCAGAGTGTCCAACTCTTGCAATAGTCGCTCACGCACGTGGGGCTGATGATGAATCCAGTACAAAGCCCAAGCAAGTGATGTAGCTGTCGTTTCATGACCTGCTACTAATAAAGTCATCAACTCATCACGTAACTCTACATCCGTCATTGGCTCACCCGCTTCATCACGAGTTGCCATCATTAAAGATAAAATATCAGTCCGGGATGAGTCAGGCTTTGCCTTGCGTTCTTGAATCTCAGCATAGATGAGTTCGTCAATTTGCTGCCGTAAACGCAGAAACTGTCCCCAAGGACTCCATGCACCTAAATCCCGCCGCAATAACGGAAAAAGCAGCGCAAATGCTCTCAAAGCAGGTCTTTTGGGATTGAGTATAGCAATTAAAAGTTCCTTCAGTTTTTCGTAACGAGGCCCTTCAGATAAACCAAATACAGCCTTTAAAATCACCTGGAAGGAGATGGCTTGCATCGATGACAAGGCAGAAATAGTTTCCCCAACCTGCCATTGATTAGTTACTTGCTTACTGATATCACGAATTAACTCACCATAGGCTAGCATTCGTTCGCCATGAAAGGGGGGAGTCAATAGCTTGCGTTGTCGCTGATGAGGCTTGCCTTCTAGGGCTAGTAGCGATTGCTGCCCCAACAAAGGCGATTTTATCCCAGCAGGTTCACCAGAGTCTAAATATTTGGGGTCGGTGCTAAAAATCTGCTGAATAGCTTGAGGGTTGCTAACGAATACTTGAGGCTTAAAAACTGGGCCAATGCGGAGAGTGAACATATCGCCATAGTTTTTAGCACAGGCTTCCATATATTCAAAAGGGCTAGTTATCCACTGATATGTCTGTACCCAAGGATGAGTTTGGGGGCCATCAGGTAGTTGAAGAGTAGGCATATTGATGAATCTCTCAAAAACTAGAGCAGGAATCTATAGCCGGGGACAGGAATAGGGAACAGGCTTGAAAGGCTATTTTTGTAAGGATTTTATGAGCAGTTGATCTTTTAGGCTATCTGGCAACTGGTATATTAGCCAAAAATTGATGCACCTATTGCTTGATTAATGTTAGAACACATATAGCAATCCGGCTTCGCTGAAGATGTTCACAATTCACTAAGAATTGAAATAGGTACGCACAAATTACTGCGATAGCATCAAAACACTGTACGCACCAATACCAATATTTCCACTGAAAGCCATGCCATCAGTTTCACCCCAAATAGCCCTGCCTGCTGTTGTATCGTAGCCCGGTTGGTTGCCAAAATATGGGCTAAAATCTTGCCAGTCGCTATTAGATCGCACGTACCAAATGCCTTCACAACCACAATTACATCATATTTCTACAGCAGGGGAACGCAAGTCTTCCACCAAGGCTTGAATTTCTGGTGGTGGGGGTGGTGTGAGATGAGAAACTACTAGGGTAACTACAAAATTAATCAGCATTCCCAATGTGCCAATACCTTCAGGTGAAACGCCAAAAAACCAAGGTTGCATACCTGCAAATTTTACGCCGATGATATAAATCATAGTGAAAATTAAACCAGTTAACATCCCCGCGATCGCACCGTGGGAATTGGTACGTTTGTCGAAAATTCCCAGAAAAATTACCGGGAAGAAGCTAGCAGCAGCTAAACCAAAGGCAAAAGCTACCACTTCGCTGACAAATCCTGGTGGATTTACGCCAAAATATCCCGCTAGGACTAGAGAAACACCCACCATTATCCGCCCCACAAATACCCGTTTTTGTTCTGAGGCGTTGGAATCTAGGATACGGTAGTAGATATCATGGGCAACGGAACTAGAAATTACTAACAATAATCCCGATGCTGTAGACAAAGCTGCGGCCAAACCCCCAGCTGCTACTAGGGCAATTACCCAAGGTGCTAATTTCGCTACCTCTGGGGCTTAGTGGTGCAGAAAAGTCTTGAACCGCTTGTATACCAGGAGTCTGACTGAGA